>JACZKR010000013.1 GCA_014859945.1 Paracoccaceae bacterium
GCGGAAACCGAAGGGGGATCGCATGGAACTGCCGGGAATCGTCGTCACGGGGGCATCGGGCCGCATGGGGCAGATGCTGGTCAGGATCATCGCGGATTCCGGCAAGGCGCGGCTGGTGGGTGCGGTCGAACGGCCGGGCCATGGCTGGATCGGTCAGGACGTGGGCACGGCCGCCGGGGGGCCGGCGGTGGGCGTGACGGTCACCGACGACCCGCTGGAGGCCTTTGCCCGCGCGCAGGCGGTGATCGACTTCACGGCGCCTGCCGCGACGGTGGAATTTGCCGCGCTGGCGGCGCAGGCGCGCTGTGTGCATGTGATCGGCACCACGGGGCTTGAGACCGAACATCACGCCCGCATCGACGCCGCGGCGCGTCATGCGGTGGTGGTTCAGGCCGGCAACATGAGCCTTGGGCTGAACCTGCTGCTGGGGCTGACGCGCAAGGTGGCGCAGGCGCTGGATGCCGACTGGGACATCGAGGTGATCGAGGCGCATCACCGCATGAAGGTGGATGCGCCCTCGGGCACGGCGCTGATGCTGGGGCAGGCCGCGGCCGAGGGGCGCGGCGTGGCGCTGGACAAGGCGCGGGTTTCGGGCCGCGACGGCATCACCGGCGCCCGCGCGCGCGGCACCATCGGCTTCAGCGCGGTGCGCGGCGGCGACATCGTGGGCGAACATGACGTGCTGTTCGCCGGTGAGGGTGAGCGGGTCATCATCCGCCATATCGCCACCGACCGGGCGATCTTTGCCCGCGGCGCGCTGCGGGCGGCGCTGTGGGGGCAGGGCCAGAAACCCGGCCGCTATGACATGACGGATGTGCTGGGGCTGTAAGGGCGGGGACGGGCGGACCAGCGGGCGGCATTGTCTGCGTCCCGGCCAGACGCACCACGGCAGGGCAATGCCCGGCCGCCGGGTGGGCAGCCGACGGTGGAACCCCTTGGTTTATGGTTCAGACACGGCCAACGCCGCGCCTCTTGATGCCGGTGCGGAATGCCCGCCCGAGGGGGCGGTCGGGCATTGCCCGGGCGCGCTTCGCGCTTGATTCCCGGGCGGGAAGAGAGGCGCGTTCTCGTCCCGAACCAGACTGCTCCGGCGCCCGATCATCACTCAGAAATCGACGCCCAGCCCCTTCTTTTCCCAGTCTCCCTAGCGCACGGGTTCGGGGCCGTCGCGGCCGCCAAGTTCGGCCGGCAGG
>JACZKR010000091.1 GCA_014859945.1 Paracoccaceae bacterium
AACCATTGGGGCGTGCCGCTGACGCTGGCCCGGATGCCCGCCGACACCGGCTTTGCCGTGATCGAGATCGGCATGAACCACCCCGGAGAGATCGGGCCGCTGGCGCGGCTGGCGCGTCTGGATGCCGCCCTGATCACCACCGTCGCCCCGGCCCATCTGGCGGCCTTCGACAATCTGGCCGGCATCGCCCGCGAAAAAGCCGCGATCTTTGAAGGCCTTCTGCCCGGCGGGGCCGCCGTGGTGGGCACCGATCTTGAGGTCAGCCCGATCCTTCTGGCTGCCGCCCGCGCGGCCGGGGCGCAGCTTGTGACCTTCGGCGCGGGCGCCGATGCCGACTGGCAGCTGACCGAAGCCCGTCTGGGCGACACCGCCACCATCTGCCATGCCAGCCACGACGGCACCGAATACCTCTACAAGGTCATGTCGCCCGGTCGCCATTTCGCGATGAACGGGCTTGCGGTGCTGGCGCTGGCCGGGGCGCTGGGGCTGGACCCGGTGGTGGCCGCGGCCGATCTGGGCCAGTGGGCGCCGCCGCCCGGGCGCGGCACGCGCGAGCATATCGTTCTGGATCTGGTGGATGAAACCGCCTTCGACCTGATCGACGACGCCTTCAACGCCAACCCCGCCTCGATGGCCGCCAGCCTTGACGTGCTGATCGCCGCCACCCCGCGCGACGATACCGGCAGCCGCGCCAAGGGCCGGCGCATCGCCGTTCTGGGCGACATGCTGGAACTTGGCCCGACCGAACTGGACCTGCATCAGGCCATCGCCCGTCATCCGGGCCTGGCCGCCATCGACCAGATCCACTGCGTCGGGCCGCGCATGCGGGCCTTGCACATGGCCCTGCCGCGCGCCCAGCGGGGCGAATGGGTGGAAACCGCCGCCGAACTTGCACCCCATGCCCGCAGCCTGATCGACGCGGGCGACATCGTGCTGGTCAAGGGATCGAAGGGCATCAAGGTGTCGCTGGTCGTTGACGCGCTCAGGAAATTGGGGCAACAGGCCGCCCTCGCGAAAGGAGGAGCGTGAATGCTCTATTGGCTTACCGAGTTTTCGGACGGAGGGGACTTCTTCAACCTCTTCCGCTATATCACCTTCCGCGCGGGCATGGCTTTTGTCACGGCGCTGATCTTTGGCTTCCTGTTCGGCCGGCCGCTGATCGACCTTCTGCGCCGCAAGCAGGGCAAGGGCCAGCCGATCCGCGACGACGGCCCCCAAAGCCATTTCGCCAAGGCCGGCACGCCGACGATGGGCGGGCTGCTGATCCTGTCGGCGCTGATGTTTTCCACCCTTCTCTGGGCGCGGCTGGACAGCCCCTATGTCTGGATCGTGGTGCTGGTCACCATGGCCTTCGGGCTGATCGGTTTCGCCGATGATTACGCCAAGGTCACCAAGCAGAACACCAAGGGCGTCTCGTCCCGGGTGCGGTTTCTTCTGGGCCTGCTGATCGCGGCGCTGGCGTCCTATGCCGCGGCACAGTTCCACCCCGCCGCGCTGACGAACCAGCTGGCGCTGCCCTTGTTCAAGGATGCGCTGGTCAATCTGGGCATCTTCTTCGTGCCCTTCGGCATGGTGGTGATCGTGGGGGCGGCCAATGCCGTCAACCTGACCGACGGTCTGGACGGCCTTGCCATCATGCCGGTGATGATCGCCGCCGCGACGCTGGGCATCATCGCCTATGTCGTGGGCCACGCGAATTTCGCCAATTATCTTGGCGTCCATTCGGTGCCGGGCACGGGTGAGCTGCTGATCTTCGTCTCGGCGCTGATCGGCGGGGGCCTGGGCTTTCTGTGGTACAACGCGCCGCCCGCCGCCGTCTTCATGGGCGACACCGGCAGTCTGGCGCTTGGTGGCGCCCTGGGCGCCATGGCGGTCTGCACCAAGCACGAGATCGTTCTGGCCATCGTCGGCGGCCTGTTCGTGGTCGAGGCGCTGAGCGTCATCATCCAGGTCGCCTATTACAAACGCACCAAGAAGCGCATCTTCCTGATGGCCCCCATCCACCACCACTTCGAGAAGAAGGGCTGGGCCGAGCCGCAGATCGTCATCCGCTTCTGGATCGTCTCGCTGATCCTCGCGATGCTCGGTTTGGCGACACTCAAGGTGCGATAAGAGGCAAAGGGTGGCGAATGTGCCGCCCTTATTCGCCTTCCGGTTGAGCGAATCGGTTGCACGGCAGAGGCTGGGCTTTTCAGAACGGAAAGCTGCCATGTCCCCTGCATCGAATGCCATCCGCGCCGCGGCTGTCCTTGGCCTGACCGCCACCGCCGCGCTTGCCGAAGATCTGAAGAACAACCCAAAGGTCATCGCCTTCTGCAGCGAAAAGGCCGAGGGCCGCGGCTGGTCGGTGCAAAGCGCCACCCGCCGCGCCGACGGCAAGGTCGCCGTGACCTGCGCCTTTCAGGACAGGGTCACCGGCGGCCTGCCGACCGGCGGCAGCGGCGCGCTGATCGGGCTGCTGGTGCTGGGGTTGGCCTTCGGTGGCGGCAACACCACCACGACCACCGGCACCAACTGACCGGCTGCTCGGGCTTGACGCCGGGTGTGGCCGGAGTAGGGCTGTAACGGCCCCAACCCCGAAGGCCCGCCATGCCCCGCCCGCTTCACCCCACGGCCCTTGTCACCGGCGCCAACCGCGGCATTGGTCGCGCCATCGCCGCCGGGCTGAAGGCCGCCGGCGCCCGGGTGACGCTGGCCGCGCGTGACGAAGACGAGGGCCGCCGCGCCGCCTTCGAACTTGGCGCCTCTTTCGTCCGGCTGGACCTGACCGACCCCGACACCAGCTTTGATGCCGTCACCAGCGCCGGCGGCTTCGACATTCTGGTGAACAACGCCGGTATCCTGAACGATGTCTCGCTTCTCTCCCCGCGCTCGGATTTCGATCTGGCGATGGAGGTGATGGTGGCCGCGCCCCTTGACCTGATCCGGCTGAACGTTCCGCATTGGCGCCGCACCGGTTGGGGCCGCATCGTCAATCTGTCTTCGGGCTGGGGCGCCCATGCGCAGGGCCTTGGCGGCCCCGGCGCCTATGGGGTGGCCAAGGCCGCGCTGAACGCGCTGACCCGCGCCCTGCCGCGCGATCTGCCGCCCGGCGTCAAGGTGAATGCCTGCGACCCCGGCTGGGTGCGCACCCGCATGGGCGGCGAGGGTGCGCCGCTTTCCCCTGAAGAGGCCGCCGACACGCCGGTCTGGCTGGCGATGCTGCCCGACGACGGCCCCACCGGCGGCTTCTTCCGCAACCGCCGCCCGATCCCGTGGTAACCCCTTCCCCCATCCTCTCTCTTCAAATATCCCACGGGGGTGCGGGGGTGTGAAACCCCCGCCGACGCAACGGGGGCAAGGATGATTCCGGTCAGGGGATATGAGGGCGCGAAGGTCGCGGTTCTGGGGCTGGGCCGGTCAGGCCTTGCCACGGCGCGGGCGCTTCAGGCGGGGGGAGCCCTGCCGCTTTTGTGGGACGACAGCCCCGAAGCGCGCGACAAGGCCGCGGCCGAGGGCTTTGCCCTGACCGACCTGACGCGCAACGGCGCGTTCGAGGGCGTCGCCTGCCTTGTCACCTCGCCCGGCATCCCGCATCTTTACCCCCAGCCGAACAAGGTCATCGCCCGCGCGCTGGACGAAGGCATCCCGGTCGACAATGACATCGGCCTGTTCTTCCGCAGCTTTGCCACGCCCGATTGGGACGATTTCGAAACCACGCCGCGGGTGATCTGCGTCACCGGGTCGAACGGCAAATCCACCACCACGGCGCTGATCCACCATATCCTGCAGGTCGCCGGCCGGCCCACCCAAATGGCCGGCAACATCGGCAAGGGCGTGCTTTCCATCGACCCGCCGCAGGATGGCGAGGTGATCGTGCTGGAACTGTCCAGCTACCAGACCGACCTTGCCCGGCATCTGACGCCCGATGTCGCGGTCTTCACCAACCTCTCGCCCGATCATCTGGACCGCCATGGCGGCATGGGCGGCTACTTCGCCGCCAAGCGCCGCCTTTTTGCCGAAGGCGGGCCGGACCGCGCGGTGATTGGCGTGGATGAGGTGGAGGGCCGCTTTCTGGCCGGCCAGCTGGCCGAAGGCCCGGGCGATGACCGGGTGATCCGCATCTCGTCTGGCCAGAAGCTGGAAGGTTTCGGCTGGTCGGTCTTTGCCCGCAAGGGTTTCCTGACCGAATGGCGCAAGGGCCGGCAGGTGGCAGCGATCGACCTGCGGTCGGTGCCGGGCCTGCCCGGCGCCCATAACCATCAGAACGCCTGCGCCGCCTATGCCGCGACCCGCAGCCTTGGCATCGCGCCGAAGCTGATCGAGGGCGCGCTGCACAGCTTTGCGGGCCTGCCTCACCGCAGCCAGCTGGTGGGCGAAAAGGACGGCATCCGCTTCATCAACGATTCCAAGGCGACCAACGTGGACAGCGCCGCCAAGGCGTTGCAGGCTTTTCCGCGCATCCGCTGGATCGCCGGGGGCCTTGGCAAGGAGGGTGGCATCGCCGCGCTGGCGCCCTTCCTTGGCAGCGTGACCAAGGCCTATCTGATCGGCCATTCCGCCCGCGATTTCGCCCTGCAACTGGGCGCCACCCCCCATGAAATCTGCGAGACGATGGAGCGCGCCGTCGCCCGCGCCGCGGCCGAGGCCGAACCGGGCGAGGTGGTGCTGCTGGCGCCGGCGGCGGCGAGCTTTGACCAGTATCCGAACTTCGAAAAGCGGGGCGACGATTTCGCCGCCCGCGTCCGCGCCCTGATCGGCTGACAAGCGATACGCAATAATTCCCGCGGCTTGCCTGTCCTGGATCGCGCTCAGTCTGATTCAGTCGAACGCGATCCGCCCCAATCCCGCCCGCGTGGGCTTGACTTGGCCGCGTGGCG
The DNA here is from genome assembly GCA_014859945.1 of Paracoccaceae bacterium. Classification (GTDB taxonomy): domain Bacteria; phylum Pseudomonadota; class Alphaproteobacteria; order Rhodobacterales; family Rhodobacteraceae; genus Fuscibacter. The sequence goes on from JACZKR010000091.1 coordinate 4,860, forward strand.
GGGGTCTATCGCCGGGGATGGAAAACGCCTCCGTGAAGGGGAAGATGATGCACGCCTACCGCAGCCATACCTGCGCCCAATTGAACAAGGCCCAAGTGGGCGAAACCGTCCGCCTGTCGGGCTGGGTCCACCGGGTGCGAGATCATGGCGGGGTGCTGTTCATCGACCTGCGCGACCATTACGGCATAACCCAGGTGCTGGCCGACAGCGACAGCCCGGCCTTTGCCGCGCTGGAAAAAGTGCGCGCCGAATGGGTCATCCGCATCGACGGCCGGGTGAAGGCCCGCGACGCCAGCCTCGTGAACCCCAAGATCCCCACGGGTGAGATTGAGGTCTATGCGCTGGAGGTCGAGGTGCTGGGTCCGGTCGACGGCGAACTGCCGCTGCCGGTCTTCGGCGATCTGGAATACCCCGAGGAAACCCGTCTGACCTACCGCTTCCTCGACCTGCGCCGTCAGGGGATGCACGACAACATGATCCTGCGGTCGAACGTGGTGCGCTGGCTGCGCAACGCGATGTGGGATCAGGGCTTCAACGAATTCCAGACGCCGATCATCACCGCCAGCAGCCCCGAAGGCGCGCGCGACTTTCTGGTGCCCTCGCGGCTGCATCCGGGCAAGTTCTATGCCCTGCCGCAGGCGCCGCAGCAGTTCAAGCAGCTGATCCAGGTGGCGGGCTTTGACCGCTATTTCCAGATCGCACCGTGCTTCCGCGACGAAGACCCCCGCGCCGACCGCAGCCCGACCGATTTCTACCAGCTGGACATCGAGATGTCCTTCGTCACCCAGGATGACGTTTTCGCCGCCGTCCAGCCGGTGCTGCAGGGCCTGTTCGAACATTTCGGCAAGGGCCGGAAGGTCTATGGCGACTGGCCGCGTATCGCCTATCGGGACTCGCTGAAGTGGTACGGCTCCGACAAGCCGGACCTGCGGAACCCGATCAAGATGCAGGACGTCAGCGAACATTTCCGCGGCTCGGGCTTTGCAATCTTCGCCAAGCTTCTGGAACAGGAAGGCACCGAGGTTCGCGCCATTCCGGCACCCACCGGCGGCAGCCGCAAATTCGCCGACCGCATGAACGCCTTCGCCCAGAAGGAAGGCCAGCCGGGGATGGGGTATATTTTCTGGCGGGAAGATGTTGTCGGCGAGTACGACGAAATCTGGGATCAAGATGCGGTGCTTCACCAGTTATCTTCGGAGAGAGGACTCGAGATTCCTAGTCGCGCCAGCGTAGTCAACGCTCCTCAAGCCGCTGGTCCCGTCGCAAAGAACATTGGTCCAGTACGAACTGAAATGATCCGGCGCCAGCTTGGCCTTAACGTCGGCGATGCCGTCTTCTTCCTCGCCGGCAAGCCCGAGCAGTTTGAATCCGTCGCCGGCAAGGCGCGTAACGAAATCGGCCGTGAGCTGGGGCTGACGGAACAGGATTGCTTCCGCTTCGCCTGGATCGTCGATTTCCCGATGTATGAGAAGACCGACGACGGCAAGATCGACTTCAGCCACAACCCCTTCTCGATGCCGCAGGGGGGCCTTGAGGCGCTGAACGGCGATCCGCTGCAGGTCTATGCCTATCAGTATGACCTCGCCTGCAACGGGTATGAGGTGATTTCGGGCGGCATCCGCAACCACAAGCCGGAAATCATGTACAAGGCCTTCGAACTGGCCGGCTACCCGAACAGCGAAGTGGACAAGCGCTTTGGCGGCATGGTCAAGGCGTTCAAGTACGGCGCCCCCCCCCACGGCGGCTGCGCGGCGGGGATCGACCGTCTGGTGATGCTTCTGGCCGATACCACCAACATCCGCGAGGTCATCATGTTCCCGATGAACCAGCGCGCCGAAGACCTGCTGATGAACGCGCCCAGCGAGCCCACCAACGAACAGCTGCGCGAGTTGCGTCTGCGGGTGGTGCCGAAGGAAAGCTGATGGGCGCCCCGCCGCTTTACACCGCCTCGGTCCCGGTCTTCCTGCACTATCTTGACCGGCTGGAGGGGATGGTCGGCAAGACCGCCGGGCGAGAGCATCTGTTGCAGGCCCGGCTGGCGCCCGACATGTTCACCGCAGGCCAGCAGGTGGCGACGGCGGCGGGCTTTGCCCTGCGGATCGCTTTCCCGCTGGCCGGCCGGGCGGTGCCTGCGGCGGCAGATCACGGGCTGGACCGCATCGGCCTTGGCCGGCGGATCGTGGCGGCGCGGCAGGAACTGCGCGCGCTGGACCCGGCCGAATTCGCCGGGGCCGAGGGCCGGATCATCGCCCACCGCGCGGGTTTTGCCGAACTGGAACAGCCCGGCGGCGATTTCCTGCACCTTTTCGGCATGCCGAACTTCCTGTTCCATGCCGCCATGGCCTTTGCCGTGCTGCGCAAGGAAGGTGCCGCCGTCGGCAAGGCAGATTTCGACGGGCTGCACGACTACCCCGAGGGTTTCCGCTTCTGATCCGCCCCGTCCGGCGACGGAACGGCGCCGCCTTGCCGTTTCATCCGGCAGCATGGGCGAAACGGCGCCATGCCGCCGCGCGGCAGGGTGGAACTGTGCCGGATCGCGACTAGATTGGGTGAACGCAGCAGCCGAGGTGCCATGACCCCCGCAACCGAGACCATTGCCGCCATCCGCTTTGGCTGCGGCCTGCCGCTGTCGGACAAGGCGCCGCGCGATGCCAGGGCCATGATCGCCGCCCTTGCCGGCCCCGACCTGATGGCGCAGGCTTGGCCCCTTGCCGGGCAAGAGGCGCTGGCCCCCCTGCAATTCGCCGCCGCCGAAGCCAAGAAGGTGCGCGGCGCCGGGCGGGAAAAGGCGATCAACGATGCCCGGGCGCAGATCGTCGCGGTCTCGGAACAGGGGGTGCGCGGCACGCTGGCGCGGGCCGTGGCCGCCGACGATGGCTTTCGGGAACGGCTGGCAGCCTTCTGGGCCGACCATTTCACCGTCATCGCCCCCAACCTGTCGGAAGCGGCCGTTCCGCAGGCGCTGATCGAGGATGCCATCCGCCCGCATCTGGCCGGCCATTTCCCCGACATGCTGATCGCCGTCAGCCTGCATCCGTCGATGCTGACCTATCTGGATCAGGCGGTCTCGGTCGGTCCGAATTCCCAGCGCGGGCAGCGCAAGGAAGCCGGGCTGAACGAGAACTTCGCGCGCGAATTGCTGGAGCTGCACACGCTGGGCGTGGGCGGCGGCTACGCGCAGGCCGATGTTCGGGAACTGGCAGAACTGCTGACCGGATTGACCTGGGACCCCCGCCGGGGGTTCGAATATGACAAACGCCGGGCCGAGCCGGGGGCCGAAACCGTGCTGGGCACGATCTATGCCGGAGAGAAGGTGGCGACCATCCGGCAGGCCCTGACCGACATCGCACTGCGCCCCGAAACCGCCGCCCATCTGGCGCGCAAGCTGGCCGTGCATTTCGTGGCCGACCAGCCCGATCCCGCCATGGTCGAGGCGATGGCGGGCGCCTACACAGCCTCGGGCGGCAATCTGCTGCAGGTTTATGCCGCGATGCTGGACCACCCCGCCGCCTGGACCGGGCCGCTGACCAAGGCGCGCCAGCCCCTTGACCTGACGATTGCCGCCCTGCGCGCGCTGGGCGTGACGGCGGATCGGATCATGGAGATGCCGGCCGGCCGCCTGCGCAAGCTGGTCGTCGGGCATCTGGCCGCCATGGGCCAACCCTTCCGCCGCCCGCGTGGCCCCGATGGCTGGGCAGAGGAGGAAGAGGCCTGGATCACCCCCTCGGGCCTTGCCGCGCGGGTGACCTGGGCCATGACCATTCCGCAGCAATTTGTGCGCGAACTGCCCGATCCGGTCGAATTCGCCCGCCTCGCGCTGGGCGACCGGGCATCCGAAGCCCTGCTCTGGGCCGCGGCCCGGGCCGAGAAACGTTCGGAAGGGGTGGGAATCGTCCTGGCCTCGGCCGAGTTCAACCGGAGGTGACCATGCTGAACCGCCGCATGCTTCTGAAGACTGCCGGGGCCTTTGCCTGTTCGGCCGCCGCCCATCCCTTTCTGACCACGGTCACGCTGGCCGGGTCGGACGGCGGGCAGCCTCTGGGCGATCACCGGCTGGTGGTCATCATCCTGCGCGGCGCGATGGACGGGCTGGACGTGGTGCAGCCGCGCGGCGATGGCGCCTATGCCGGCCTGCGCCCGACGCTGGCCCAGCCCGACGCCGCCGATCTGGACGGTTTTTTCGCGCTGCATTCGGGCCTTGGCGGGCTGATGCCGCTGTGGCAGGCGGGGCAGCTGGGCTTTGTCCATGCCACCTCGACCCCCTACCGCGACAAGCGCAGCCATTTCTCGGGTCAGGATCAGCTTGAGGCCGGCACGGGCATGGACCTGCCTGCCTCGCAGGTGCGCGACGGCTGGCTGAACCGCATGCTGCAGGCGGTGCCGGGCGTGCGGGCCGAAACCGCCTTTGCCGTGGGGAATGAAGAGATGAAGCTGCTGCACGGCCCGGCGGCGGTGCGCGAATGGGCGCCCGACACGCGGCTGGACCTGTCGCCGCAGGCGCAACTGCTGCTGGAGCATGTCTATCACGATGACCCGCTGTTTCTGGCCGCCGCCTCGGACGCTTTCGCGCTGGGCGGCGATCCGGACATGATGATGGACGACAGTCCGGCAGGCGCGCTGAAGGGCGCGCGGCTGGACGATGTGGACAAGCTGGTGCGCTTTGCCGCCGACCGGCTGCGTGAGGATACACGGATCGCCGCCTTCTCGCTGTCGGGCTGGGATACGCACAAGGGGCAGGGCAAGGGGCTGGGCCGGGCGCTGATGCGGCTGGAACGCGCGATCCTGCAGATGCAGAAGGGGCTTGGCGCCGAGGTCTGGGGCAAGACCACCGTTCTGGCGATGACCGAATTCGGCCGTACCGCGCGCGAAAACGGCACCGTCGGCACCGACCACGGCACCGGCGGGGTGATGCTGGTGGCCGGCGGCGCGATCAGGGGCGGCAAGGTCTATGGCGACTGGCCGGGGCTGGACGAGGCCGCGCTTTACGACCGGCGTGACCTGATGCCCACCTCGGACGTGCGGCAATGGGCGGCCCATGCGATGCAGGGCATGTTCGGGCTGGACCGCGCGGTTCTGGAAGGGGCGGTTTTCCCGGGCCTGCAGATGGGCGCCAGCCCCGGGCTGATCCTTTAGGGGCGACCGTTGCGCAGCGCCCCTCGGCGCGCCATAAAGGGCGCGACGGAGGCAATGATGACCGCAGCAAACCCCCTTGGCGCCACCCTGACGGGCTGGACCCCGCCCCAGCCGCCGCGCGGCGAGACGCTGGAAGGCCGCTGGGTCCGGCTGGAACATCTGGACGCCGATCTTCACGCCGCCGACCTGCACCGCGCCTATTCGGGCCATGACACGCTGTGGGATTACCTGCCCTACGGCCCCTTCAGTTCCGCCGCCGCCTATCACCGCTGGGTGAAAGAGCGGGAAACCTTGGCCGACCCCCTGTTCTACACCCTGCGCGATCAGGCCAGCGGCCATGCCGCCGGGGTCGCCAGCTATCTGCGGATCACGCCCGACATGGGCTCGATCGAAGTCGGCCACATCTGCCTGTCGCCCGAAATCGCCCGCGGCCGGGCCTGGACCGAAGCGATGTTCCTGATGATGGACTGGGCCTTCCGCGCGGGCTACCGGCGCTATGAATGGAAATGCGACGCGCTGAACCTGCCCTCGCGGCGGGCGGCGCAGCGGCTGGGCTTCAGCTATGAGGGCGTCTTCCGTCAGGCCGCCGTGGTCAAGGGCCGCAACCGTGACACCGCATGGTTTTCGGTGATCGACGCCGAATGGCCCGCCCTGCGCGAGGCGTTCGGCGCATGGCTGTCGCCAGCGAACTTCGGCCCCGACGGCCGCCAGCGCGAACGCCTGTCAGACCTGACGCGGCTGGTGCGCGCGGCTTCGGACCCGCTTCTGGACGCGCTGGGATAAGGCGCGGCGACCCGCCGGAACGGGCCGCCGCCGACCGGATCAGAAGAACGCCTGCAGCCCGGTGATCGCCCGGCCCAGGATCAGCGCATGCACATCATGCGTGCCTTCATAGGTGTTCACCGTTTCAAGGTTCACCATGTGGCGCATGATCTGGAAATCTTCCTGAATGCCGTTGCCGCCGTGCATGTCGCGCGACCAGCGCGCGATTTCCAGCGCCTTGCCGCAGTTGTTGCGCTTGATGACCGAGATCATCTCGGGCGCGGCATTCGCCTCGTCCAGCAGGCGCCCGACGCGCAGGCTGGCCTGCAGGCCCAGCGAAATCTCGGTCAGCATGTTCGCCAGTTTCAGCTGGAAAATCTGCGTGCCGGCAATCGGCTTGTTGAACTGCTTGCGGTCAAGCCCGTATTGCCGCGCCGCATGCAGGCAGAACTCGGCCGCGCCCATCACGCCCCAGGCGATGCCATAGCGCGCCCGGTTGAGGCAGCCGAACGGCCCCTTCAGCCCTTCGACATGCGGCAGCAGCGCGTCTTCGCCCACTTCCACATTGTCCAGCACGATCTCGCCGGTGATCGAGGCGCGCAGGCTGAGCTTGCCGCCCACCTTCGGCGCCCGAAAGCCCCTTGGTGCCCTTGTCCAGCACGAAACCGCGGATCTTGCCGCCATGCGCCTCGGACTTGGCCCAGACCACGAAGACATCGGCGATGGGGGCGTTCGAAATCCACATCTTCGCGCCGTTCAGCACATAGCCGCCGGCGGTCTTTTTGGCCACGGTCTTCATCCCCGCCGGGTCAGAGCCCGCATCGGGTTCGGTCAGGCCGAAGCAGCCGATCCATTCACCGCTGGCCAGCTTCGGCAGGTATTTCCGGCGCTGTTCCTCGGACCCGTAGGCGTAGATCGGATACATCACCAGGCTGGACTGCACCGACATCATGCTGCGATAGCCGGAATCCACCCGCTCGACTTCCCGGGCGATCAGGCCATAGGCGACATAGCTCGCGCCCAGCCCGCCGTATTCCTCGGGCACGGTCACGCCCAGAAGGCCCATCTCGCCCATCTCGCGGAAGATCGCCGGATCGGTCTTTTCCTCACGATAGGCGGCGATGACGCGGGGCTGCAGCTTTTCCTGCGCATAGGCGCGGGCGCCGTCGCGCAGCATCCGCTCTTCCTCGGTCAGCTGGTCGTCCAGCCGGAAAGGGTCTTCCCAGTCGAACCGGCCCAGATCGGGGGCGTCTTTCGCTTTCAGCTTGGGTTTGTCGGCCATATCGTCCTCCATCGCGCGGGAAACTCATGGCCCGCTTCCGTGTTGTGCTTTCTATCGCACGAATCCATGCCATACTCCACCGAAACCGCCTCACCAGCCCATGAGGGAAACTCATGTTCGCGCGCCGTTATCTGCCCTCGATCCCCTCACTTCTGGCGCTGGAGGCCGTGGCGCGTCTGGGCACCGCCTCGGCCGCGGCGGCGGAACTGAACCTCACGCAGGGCGCCGTCAGCCGTCAGTTGCAGGTGCTGGAGGGGCAGCTGGGCGTGACTCTGCTGATCCGCGACCGCCACAAGCTGCGCCTCACGCCCGCCGCGCAGGATTTCGTGGCCGAGGCGCGGCGCGCGCTGACCACGCTGTCGCATGCCTCGCTGGCCCTGCGCGCCAACCCCACCGGCGGCAGCCTGAACCTGGCGATCCTGCCGGCCTTCGGCATGCACTGGCTGGCGCCGCGTCTGGCCCGCTTTGCCGCCGCGCATCCCGAGGTCACGGTGAACCTTTCGACCCGGCTCAAACCCTTCGATTTCGCCGCCACCTCCTTCGATGCCGCCATCCACTACGGCCGGCAGGACTGGCCCGGCGTCAGCGCGCTGCGGCTGATGGAGGAAGAGGTGCTGGCCGTCACCGCCCCCGGCCTGTTGCCCGCGCCCCTGACGCAGGCCGGGCAGATCCTGTCCCATCCTCTGCTGCAACTGGAAAGCCGCCCCGGCGACTGGGGCCGCTGGCTGGCCCATCACGGCGCCCCGGCCGAACGCCCGCCCGCCATGCTGTTTGATCAGTTCGCCACCATGACACAGGCCGCGATTCATGGCCTAGGCCTTGCGCTGATCCCGACCTTCCTGATCGCCCGCGATCTGGCCGAGGGGCGGTTGGTGCCCGCCTTCGGCGCCCCGGTGCCTGCGCTTGGCGCCTATTACCTTGTCTGGCCCGCCGCCACCCCGCCGCGCGCGCCCCTTGCCTCGTTCCGCGACTGGCTGAAGGCGGAAATCGCCTGAACATCCTCTCTCGGAAAATATCCCGGGGGAGGCGCCCGCAGGGTGCCGGGGGCAGCGCCCCCGCAACGGCTGCCCGGGGGAGCCCATTGCCTTTGATCAAATCCCGCGCCAAGCTGGCGGCGGAGGTGCCCATGCCCGCTTCGTCCGATCCGCCCGAGCTTCTGGCCTATCTGGCCCGCCATCCCGCCACCCGCTTTGTCGATGCGGTGATGTTCGACCTCTGCGGCACACCGATCGGCAAGCGCTATCCGGTGCGCGACGCGGCCAAGATCTGGTCCGGCGGGGTGGCCTTCTGCGCCGGCATCACCACGCTGGATGCGCTGGGCGCCTGCTGGGATGTGAACGGCATCGGCTTTTCCGACGGCGACCCCGATGCGACCAGCTATCCCATTCCGGGCACGCTGGCGCCGGTGCCCTGGGCCGCCGATACCGCGCAGGTGCTGATCGCCCCGGCTGCGCCCGAAGGGCAGGGGGGCTGGTGGTTCGATCCCCGGCACATTCTGGCGCAGGTGGCCGAACGGTTCCGCCCGCTGGGCCTGACCCCGGTTGTCGCCTGCGAGCTTGAGTTCTATCTGGTCGATCCCGCCCGCGATGCCGCCGGGCTGATCCGCCCCGCGATGCCGGCACGCCTTGGCCGCGATCCGGCGGCGCCGCGCGTGCTGGCCTTCGACAAGCTGGATGAATTCGCATCCGTCCTTGCCGACATCGACGCCGCCTGCATCGCCCAGGGCGTACCCGCCGGGGCCGCCACCGCCGAATATGGCGGCGGCCAGTTCGAAGTGAACCTGGGCCATCTGCCCGATCCGGTTCTGGCGGCCGACCATGCGCTGATGCTGCGGCGGATCGTCAAGGGCGTGGCGCAAGCCCATGGGCTGGATGCCACCTTCATGTCCAAGCCCTTTGCCGAACAATCGGGTTCGGGCCTGCATATCCATGTCTCGCTGGTCGATGGCGCGGGGCGCAATGTCTTTGACGAAACCGGCCCCGAAGGCGACCGCCTCTTGGGCCATGCCATCGCCGGGTTGCAGGCCACGACCCATGACGCCATGGCGATCTTTGCGCCCAATCTGAACGCCTACCGCCGCTTTGCCCCCAATCAGTTCGTGCCGGTCAACACCTCATGGGGGGTGAACAACCGCTCGGTCTCGTTCCGCATTCCGGCGGGGGGCGGTGCGGCGCGGCGGATCGAGCATCGCATCGCCGGGGCCGAGGCCAATCCCCATCTGGTGATGGCGGCGGTTCTGGCCGGGCTGCACCACGGGCTGACCGCCGGTCTTTCGCCCACCCCGCCCTCCACCGGCAACGCGGGCGAAGAGGCCGATCCGGCGATGCCGCTGAAGCTGTGGACGGCGCTGGACCGGCTGGAAGCATCTGTCCTGATGGCCGACTACCTCGGCCCCCGCTATCCCGCCGCCTATGCGGCCATCAAACGGTCCGAGTTCGAGGCCTTCATGGCCCAGGTCTTTTCCCGCGAATACGACTGGTATCTCTGACATGACCCAGCCCCGCAAGATCGGCGATATCTCGTTCTGGTATGCCGACATCGGCCTGCCTTCCCAGCGGCGCAAGGCGCTGGCCGGCGACACCACTGCCGATGTGGCGATCATCGGCGCGGGTTATACCGGGCTTTGGGCGGCCTATTACCTGAAGAAGGCCGATCCCGCGCTGGACGTGCTGGTGATCGAGAAGGAATTCGCAGGCTACGGCGCCTCGGGGCGCAACGGCGGCTGGCTGACCGGCGGCTTTGCCTGGAACCATGGCCGCTATGCCCGCGACCGCGGAGAGGCTGCGGTGCGCGACATGGTGCGCGCGATGAACGGCACGGTCGATGAGGTGATCCGCGTCGCCGAGGCCGAGGGGATAACGGCTGACATCCTGCGCACCGATGAACTGATGGTGGCCACCAATCCCGCGCAGCTTGAGCGCCTGAAGGCCGAGGTCGCCCATCGCCGCGGCTGGGGCGAAGAGGCCCGCACCTTCGAAATCGGCAAGGCCGAGGCCGATGCCCGCGTCCGCGTGCCCGGCACGCTGGGCGGCATGATCGTGACCAATGTCGCCCGCGTCCAGCCCGCCAAGCTGGCGCGCGGGCTGGCCGAAGTGGTGGAACGGCTGGGCGTGCGGATTGTCGAGGGCACCACCGTCACCGCCTTTGAAAAGGGTCTGGTCACCACCGATTGCGGGCAGGTGCGGGCGCCCTTCATCTTGCGCGCGACCGAAGGTTTTACCGCGACCCTGCCGGGGCTGGAACGCGAATGGTTGCCGCTCAATTCCGCCCAGATCGCCACCGAACCCCTGCCGCAAGCCGTCTGGGACGAAATCGGCTGGGCCGGGCATGAGATTTTCGGCGATTTCAACAACGCCTATTGCTACTGCCAGCGCACCCGCGAGGGCCGCATTACCGTGGGCGCGCGCGGCGTGCCCTACCGCTATGGCTCACGGATCGACAATTCCGGCGCCCCGGACGCCGAGACGATCCGCCGCCTGACCGACATCCTGCACCTCCATTTCCCCGCCGCGCGGCCTTTCGCCATCGACCATGCCTGGTGCGGCGTCATCGGCGTGCCGCGCGACTGGTGCGCGACGGTGGGGCTGGACCGCGCCACCGGCATCGGCTGGGCGGGCGGCTATGTGGGGGTGGGGGTTTCAACCTCGAACCTCTCGGGCCGCACGCTGGCCGATCTGGTTCTGAACCGCGATACCGATCTTGCCCGCCTGCCCTGGGTCAACCGCCGGGTGCGGGAATGGGAGCCGGAACCCCTCCGCTGGATGGGCGTCCACGCGATGTATGCCCTGCTGCGCATCGCCGACCGGCGTGAGGCGGCCGCGCCCATTCCGCCCTCACGCTTTGCCCGGCTGGGGAACTGGCTGACCGGCCGCTAATCCGCCGCCCCTGAGTCCCGTCAGCCACACCTGGCCCCCCAGATGCGGTGGCCCGAACTTTCCGCTACCCGATCCCTCGCGGCTGGCCCTATAGTTATCCACAACGACCGGGGCGAACCCCGGCGCTTGAGGCAGGACAGTCAACCAAGCAAGGAGGGGCCGATGCGCTGCCCATTCTGCGGCAACATCGACACGCAAGTGAAAGACAGTCGCCCGGCCGAGGATCACGTCTCGATCCGCCGCCGCCGCTTCTGCCCCGCCTGCGGCGGCCGCTTCACCACCTACGAACGGGTCCAGCTGCGGGATCTCGTCGTCATCAAATCTTCGGGCAAACGCGAGGATTTCGACCGTTCCAAGCTGGAACGCTCGATCCGCATCGCCATGCAGAAACGCCCCATCGACCCCGACCGCATCGACCAGATGATCTCGGGTATCGTGCGGCGGTTGGAATCGCTGGGTGAAACCGACATCCCCTCGAAGACCATCGGCGAGATCGTCATGGAAAGCCTGGCGCGGATCGACACGGTCGCCTATGTGCGCTTTGCCAGCGTTTACAAGAACTTCCAGGCCGCCGACGACTTCGACCGCTTCGTCAGCGAGTTGCGCCCGACGCCCGCTGCGGAAGAGTGAGCGACCCCGCCACAGATGCCGCCCACATGGCCCATGCCCTGCGCCTTGCCGCGCGGGGCCTTGGCAATGTCTGGCCCAATCCGGCCGTGGGCTGCGTCATCGTGGCTGAAGGCACAGCCGGCCCCGCGCGGGGCCGCATAGTGG
>JACZKR010000092.1 GCA_014859945.1 Paracoccaceae bacterium
ATCCTTCACCAGCGGGCGGGGGCGAGGCAGTGCCTCGCCTTTTCCCGCCCGGACGAGGTCATGCCGCCGTAGGGTGCGTGGTTCCCACGCACCTTCCCGAACCGCCCGCCTCAGTCCCCCACGGCCTCGCGCCAGTGGCGGCGGCAGAGGCTGACGTAGGTCTCGTTGCCGCCGATCACCACCTGTTCGCCCTCTTTCAGCGCCTGCCCGTCGGGGCCGCGGCGGATGACCATGGTCGCCTTCTTGCCGCAATGACAGATGGTGCGGACCTCGCGCATCTCATCGGCCCAGGCCAGCAGCGCCGCGGAACCCGGAAACAGGTTGCCCTGAAAATCGACGCGCAACCCGTAGCACATCACCGGCACGCCCAGATCATCCACCGCGCGGGCCAGCTGCCAGACCTGCTCTTTCGACAGGAACTGCGCCTCGTCGATGAAGACGCAGGCCACGCGGCCCTGTTCCAGCCGGGCGCGCAATTTCTCGAACATGTCCTCGCCGGGCGAGAAAGTGTCGGCCGGCTCGCCGATGCCGATGCGGCTGGCGATCCGGGCCTCTCCGGCGCGGTTGTCGAAGCGGGCGGTGACCAGCCAGGTCTCCATCCCGCCTTCGCGGTAGTTGTGCGAGGCTTGCAGAAGCAGGGTCGATTTCCCCGCGTTCATCGTCGAATAGTGGAAATACAGCTTGGCCATGCCGGCGGATTAGCCCAAGCGCCGCGCGGGCTGCAAGAGGCAGGTGGGGGCCGCGTCCCGTGGTGGCTTCGCTTGCACCAGAACCGCCGCGGCCCGTCATCAACCCTTATCCCGGCCCGAAGACCGGACAACTCACAAACCCGACGGGCCCGCCGCACGGCCCGGCACAGACCGGACCGCCCCTTGCGGGACTGGTGCGCGACGGACCCCCACCCGAACCGGCGCTGGGGACGCCGGTCACACACTCGCTACGCTTCCGGTCTCCCGGAACAGCTTTATTCATGACAAAGCCTTGACCGGGGATTAATGGGAAAGTTCTTACGGTTTTCCCCGAACCCCGGGGGGCGGCAGGTTGAGATGAGTATCGAGAGCTATCTGAAGAAACATACCGAAACGCTGGTGAAGGATGTGGGCATCGAAGCCGCCTGCGCCCTGACCGGCAAATCCAAGGCCACGCTGGGCCGTTACTACTCGGACGCGGGCGAACATGACGACCGCTTCATGCCGATCGACGTGGTGGCGCAGCTTGAGGCCGCTTCGCGCTTTCCCCATGTCACCTCGGCGCTGGCCGATCTGCGGGGCATCACGCTGTCTTATGACACCGAGCGGCGCAACGCCGCCTCGAAAGGGGTCAACCAGGACGTGGTGGCGCTGGCGCAGCGCTTTGCCATGCTGATGAGCGAGTACAATCAGGCCATCGGCGACGGCAAGATCTCGGTCAATGAGGCCAAGCGCATGCTGCGCGAGACGCTGGCGCTGCAGCAGGTGCTTCTGGACATGAAGCTGAACCTGGAAGACGAGGTCAGCTAGACTTGGGCCTGCCGGATGCGAAAGGGGCGGCCCGGCGGCCGCCCCTTTGCGTTTGTCACCCCAGCGGGATCAGGCGCTGCGCGGCCGGCTGCCGCCCGGCTTGCCACCCTGCGCCCGGCGCGGC
>JACZKR010000093.1 GCA_014859945.1 Paracoccaceae bacterium
CCCGGCCGACTGGGTGATGAGCGGCATCGTCGGCGCGGCCGGTCTGGTGCCGGGCCTGCGCGCGCTTCAGGCCGGTGCGACGCTGGCCCTGGCCAACAAGGAAAGCCTTGTCACGGCGGGGGCGTTGCTTCTGTCCACCGCTGCGGCCCATGGCGCCACTGTCCTGCCGGTCGACAGCGAGCATTCCGCGATCTTCCAGGCGCTGATCGGCGAAGACATCGCCACGGTCGAGCGGATCATCCTGACCGCTTCGGGCGGTGCGCTGCGCGACTGGCCGATGGAGCGTCTGGCGCAGGCCACCGTGGCCGAGGCTTTGGCGCATCCCAACTGGGCCATGGGCCAGCGCATCACCATCGACAGCGCGTCGATGTTCAACAAGGCGCTGGAAGTCATTGAAACACGGGAATATTTCGGCATCGCGCCCGACCGGATCGAGGTGATCATCCACCCCGAATCGATCATCCATTCCATGGTGGAATTCCACGACGGCGGCATCATGGCCCATCTCGGCGCCCCCGACATGCGTCACCCGATCGGCTTTGCGCTGAACTGGCCTGCGCGGGCGGCGCTGCCGGTGGCGCGGCTGGATCTGGCGGCGCTGGGGCAGCTGACCTTCCGGGCGCCGGATGAGGCGCGCTATCCCGCGCTGCGGCTGGCGCGCGAGGTGATGGCGGTGCGCGGGCTGGCGGGCGCGGCCTTCAACGCGGCCAAGGAGGCGGCGCTGGACGGCTTCCTTCTGGGCCAGATCGGCTTCATGGACATGGCCGCGGTGGTCGAGGAAACGCTCGCCCGGCTTTCGGCGGAAAGTGGCCTTGGAATTGCCGCGCCCTCTCTTGAGGATGTGCTGGCGATGGACCAACTATCGAGGATGAGGGCTGCCGAGGCGGTGGCCCGCCGGGCGGGGGTATAGCGTGATTGGCGATCTGATTTCGGGTGTCGGCGGAACCGCCTGGACCGTCGTGTTCTTCATCGTCGCGCTCAGCGTCATCGTCGCGGTCCACGAATACGGCCATTACATCGTCGGCCGCTGGACCGGCATCCATGCCGAGGTCTTCAGCCTGGGCTTCGGGCCGGTGCTGTTTTCGCGGACCGACCGGCGCGGCACCCGCTGGCAGATCGCCGCGATCCCCCTGGGCGGCTATGTGAAATTTCTGGGCGACAGCAACGCCGCTTCGGGCAAGGATGCCGGGGCGATGGCCGGTCTCAGCGCCGAAGAACGCCGCCACACCATGCACGGCGCCCCCCTCTGGGCACGGGCGGCAACGGTGGCGGCGGGGCCGGTGTTCAACTTCATCCTCGCGCTGGCGGTCTATGCGGGGATGATCACCGCGCAGGGCGTGGCCACCGGCAGCCCGACCGTGGGCGAGTTGCGGCCCTATCCGATGCCCGAAGCCTCGCTGCAGGCGGGCGACCGCATTCTGGCGGTGAACGGCACGGAAACCCCCGATCTGACCGCCTTTCTGGACCTGACGGCCACGCTGCCGCCGGCCGCCGCCGTGACCTATCGGGTGGAACGCGCAGGCCAGGTGGCCGAGGTGCAGGGCCCCCATCCGATGCCCCCCGTGGTGGTGGGTGTGCATCCGACCTCGGCCGCGATGCGCGCGGGCATCCGGCCCGGAGACGTGATCCTGTCGGCCAATGGGCAGGCCGTGACGGCGTTTTCGGAACTGCCGCCCATCGTCGAGGCGTCGCAGGGCGCCCCGGTTGATCTGGTGGTCTGGCGCGACGGCGCCGAAACCAGCCTGACCCTGACGCCCGAGCGGCGCGACATTCCGCTTTCCGACGGCGGCTTTGAAACCCGCTGGCTGATCGGGCTGTCCGGCGGCATCCTGTTTGAACCCGAACTGCGCCGCGCCGGCCCGGTTGAGACCGTGACGATGGCGGGCGAGCAGCTGTGGTTCGTCACCAAGACCTCGCTTTCGGGCCTGTGGCATGTCGCCACGGGCGGGATCTCGACCTGCAACATCTCGGGGCCCATCGGCATGGCCGAGGTGATGGGCGATGCGGCGCGGTCGGGGCCCGAGGTGTTCCTGTCGATGCTGGCGGCCCTGTCGCTGGGCATCGGGCTTCTGAACCTGTTCCCGATCCCGGTGCTGGATGGCGGGCATCTGATGTTCCACGTCTGGGAATCGGTCACCGGCAAGCCGCCCTCCGACCGGGCGCTGGGGGTCTTGATGACCGCCGGTCTGGCGCTGGTCCTGTCGTTCATGGCTTTCGCGCTGACCAACGATCTCTTCTGCTGACGGCCTTACTGGCGCCACATTTTCGTGCCAGTCCGGAAGATGCCGGCAAAGGCCCCAGGCTGCGCCGCGGGGTCCGCCGGCAGAAGAAGGAGGATGGCAGATGCAACATATCGTCGAAGGCTACCGCGGCCTGTCGCTGCTTGTCCGGTTGAACTGGGACGCGATCTTTACCGTCGGAACCGTGATCGTCGGGCTTCTGGCCGGTGCCTTCCTTGGCACCGCGATCATGCATCCCTGAGCGCCGATTTATCCACAGAAAACTGATCGAGACCCGTCCGAGGCCGCCCCTGGCGGCCTCTGCCTTTTGACAAGCCCTGCCGTTCCGGCTAGTCAGGGACACAGGATTTTGTGAAGACCGGGGACAGGTTATGGCAAAGGTGGCGAATGGGGCCGGGGCGCGGCGCAGGGGCGCGATGCGGGCGTTCGCCAAACCGGCGCTGGTGGCGATTTTGCTTTCCGGCACCATTGCTTCCGGGCCGTTCTTCACACCGGCTTTCGCGCAGAGCTATTCCTTCTCGTCGGTGGTGATCGAGGGCAACCAGCGCGTCGATGCCGCTACCATCCTGTCTTACGCGGGAATCGGGCGGGGGCAGGCGGTTTCGGCCGGCCAGCTGAACGACGCCTATCAGCGCATCGTCAACTCGGGCCTGTTCGAGACGGTCGAACTGGTGCCGCAGGGGGGCACGCTGAAGATCATCGTGAAGGAATATCCGATGGTCAGCGTGGTCGATTTCGAGGGCAACAAGCGCCTGAAAGACGAAAACCTGTCCGAGATCGTCAAGTCGAAGTCGCGCTATGTCTATTCGCCGGCGCAGGCCGAAGCCGATGCCTCGGCCATTGCCGAAGCCTACCGGGTGCAGGGCCGTCTGGCTGCCACGGTGGAACCGAAGCTGATCCGCCGGTCCGAAAACCGCGTCGATCTGGTCTTCGAAATCCGCGAAGGCAAGATCACCGAGGTCGAACGGCTGTCCTTCGTCGGCAACCGCGCCTTCAGCGACCGCCGTCTGCGGCAGGTGCTGGAAACCAAGCAGGCCGGCTTCCTGCGCCAGATCATCAAGGGCGATACCTTCCTGCCCGAGCGGCTGGAACTGGACAAGCAGCTGTTGCGCGACTTCTACACCTCGCGCGGTTATGTCGATGTGCAGGTGCTGGACGCCACCGGCGATCTGACGCCCGAGCAGGATGCCGGTTTCGTCACCTTCACCATCCGCGAAGGCCGCAGCTTCAGCGTCGGTCAGGTCTCGGTCGCTTCGGCCATCGAGGGGGTTGATGCGGCGGAATTCCAGCGCGTGCTGAAACTGCGCCCCGGCGTCACCTACAACCCGGCGGTGATCGACAAGAACATCCAGCGCATGGAAGACCTTGCGCTGAAGAAGGGTCTGAACTTCGTCCGGGTCGAACCGCGCGTCACCCGCAATGACCGCGACGGAACGCTGGATGTGGAGTTCGTGATCGCCCGCGGCGACCGCGTCTTTGTCGAGCGTATCGACATTGAAGGCAACACCACCACGCTGGACGAGGTGATCCGCCGGCAGTTCAAGACCTCGGAAGGCGACCCCTTCAACCCCCGCGAAATCCGTCAGGCGGCCGAGCGTATCCGCGCCCTGGGCTTCTTCAAGGATGCCCGCGTCGATGCCCAGCCCGGCAGTGCCGCCGATCAGGTGGTGGTGAACGTCGATGTCGAAGAGGCGCCGACCGGCTCGCTGACCTTCGGGGCGTCTTATGGCGTGAACTCGGGCGTCGGCCTGAACATCGGTTTCTCGGAAACCAACTTCCTGGGCCGGGGGCAGGGGCTGAACCTGCAGATCACCACCGGCACGGACAATATCGATTCCAGCTTCAGCTTCACCGAGCCGGCCTTCCTGGGCCGTGACGTGAAGTTCAAATTCTCGGCCTTCTACCGCACCACGGATTACGAAGAGACCTTCTACAACACCGAAAGCATCGCAATCTCGCCGGCGCTGGAATTCCCGCTGGCCGAAAACAGCCGGCTGGAACTGCGCTACCGGGTCTTCCAGGACCGGATTTTCGATGTGGATCCCGATTCCTCGGACATCCTGATCGCCGAAGAGGCGCAGGGCAGCCCGCTGGGGTCTTCGCTGGGCTATACCTATTCCTATGACACCCGCGGCAAGGGCGTGACGCCGGGCGCCGGCGTGGTGCTGCGCTTCGGGCAGGATTTCGCGGGCGTGGGCGGCGAGGTCAGCTATGTCTCGACCAACGTGCAGGCGCTGGCCGAAACGCGCATCTTCAAGGAAGAGGTCGCGGTGCGCGCGGTGTTCGAGGCCGGCGCGATCGCCAGCTTCGGCGACTACACCACCCGCCTGACCGACCGTTTCTCGGGCAACGGCAAGATCCGCGGCTTTGAACGCAACGGCTTTGGCCCGCGCGATCTGGGGGCCGACAACGAAGACGCGCTGGGGGGCAATTACTTTGCCGTCGCGCGGTTCGAGGCGGACTTCCCCATCGGCCTGCCCGAGGAATATGGCATCAAGGGCGGTCTGTTCCTGGATGTCGGCTCGGTCTGGGGGCTGGACAACACCGCCGGCACCGGCGGCGAGGTGGACGATTCGATGCATCTGCGGTCGTCGGTCGGCTTCTCGGTGTTCTGGGATACGCCCATCGGACCCCTGCGCTTCAACTTCTCGCAGCCCCTGGCCAACGAAGACTACGACAAGACGCAGAGCTTCGATCTGACCATCTCGACGAGGTTCTGATGCACGGCCAGCGGCGGCTGCGGGGTCTGGCCGGGCTGGTCCTGGCGGCGTTCCTGCAGGCGGCCCCCGTCCATGCCCAGCCGGTGACGGGGGTGCCGCAGACGGCGGTGCTGACGCTGGACGAAGAGCGGCTTTTCACGGAATCGCGCTTTGGCAAGGCGGTGCTGGCGGCCCATGACCGCGAGGTCGAGGCGCTGATCGCCGAAAACCGCCGGATCGAGGCCGATCTCGAGGCCGAAGAACGCACCCTGACCGACCGGCGGGCCGGCATGAGCAAGGCCGATTTCGCGCCGCTCTCGGCCGCCTTCAACGAAAAGGTCGAAGGCATCCGCAGCGCCCAGAAAGCCAAGTCCGACGCGCTGAACCGCCGGTTCGAGGAAGAGCGCCGGCGCTTCTTCACCGCCGCCAGCCCGATTCTGGCGCAGGTCATGCAGGAACGCGGCGCGGTGGCCATCATCTCGAAACGCGCGGTGATCGCGGGGTTCGAAAACATCGACATCACCGAAGCGGCGGTGGCGCGGCTGGATACGGTGCTGGGGGCGGGGCCTTCGGTTGTCGTGGCGCCGCCGGACGGTGCGCCGGCGGAAACGCCCGCCGCGCCCTGACGCCCGCCGCGGCTTGTTTCGCCCCCGGCCTCTTGCTAGTCAGGGGCGAGGCCCCGCCAAGAGGGCCCCGAAGAGGAGTGACCATGACCGACACGCCCGAAACCGCGCCGCTGTCCGCCGACCTTGCGCTGATCCAGCGCATCATCCCGCACCGCTATCCCTTCCTTCTGGTGGACAAGGTGCGCGACATCCATGTCGGCAAATCCTGCATCGGCATCAAGAACATCACCTTCAACGAACCGCAGTTCCAGGGCCATTTCCCGGGCATGCCCATCTTTCCCGGCGTCATGATCATCGAGGCGATGGCCCAGACCTCGGGCATCCTTGTGGGGCTGACGATGGATCTGGTGGACAAGAACGCCAATGTCTTCTTCATGGGCGTCGATGCGGTGAAATTCCGCCGCAAGGTGGTGCCGGGCGACGTGATGGAACTGCATGTGACGGCGCTGCGCGGCGGCGGGCGGGTGTGGAAATTCGCGGGCAAGGCGATGGTCGATGGCGAACTGGCCTGCGAGGCCGAATTCATGGCCATGTTCGACGTGCCGAAATGACCGTCCACCCCTCGGCCTTCATCCATCCGATGGCCGCCGTCGATGATCAGGCGGTGATCGGTGAGGGCTGCGAGATCGGCCCCTTCTCGGTCGTCGGCCCCGATGTGGTGCTGCATGCCGGGGTGGTGGTGAAGTCGCATGCCGTGGTCACCGGCTGGACCGAGATCGGCGCCGGCACCACGATCTGGCCCTTCGCCTGCGTGGGTGAGGTGCCGCAGGACCTGAAGTTCAAGGGCGAACGGACGCGGCTGATCGTCGGCGCGCGCTGCCGCATCCGCGAAGGCGCGACGCTGAACACCGGAACCGAGGGCGGCGGCGGGCTGACGCAGGTGGGCGACGATTGCCTTTTGATGACCGGCGCGCATGTGGGCCATGATGCCATCGTCGGCAACCGGGTGATCCTGGCCAATCAGGTCGCCATCGCCGGCCATTGCCACATTGGCGATGATGTGATCATCGGCGGGTTGTCGGGCATCCACCAATGGGTGCGCGTGGGGCAGGGCGCGATCATCGGGGCGGTGACGATGGTCACCAATGACGTGCTGCCCTATGGTCTGGTGCAGGGCCCGCGCGGCGAGCTGGACGGGCTGAACCTTGTCGGGCTGAAGCGGCGCGGTGTCGACCGGTCTGAAATCGCCGCCATGCGCGCCGCCTTTCAGGCGCTGTCCGAGGGCGAGGGATCGTTTCTGGAACGCGCGCGGCGTCTGGCGGCGGAAACCCAAAGCGCCCATGTGCGCGAGATCTGCGATTTCATCCTTTCGCAGTCCGACCGCAGCTTCCTGACCCCGAAATGAGCGGCCTTGCGCTTTTCGCCGGCACCGGCGGGCTGCCGGCGGCGCTGGTCCGCGCGCTGGGGGATGAGGCGCCCCTGATCTGCGCGCTGGACGGCTTTCCGCCCGAGGGGGTGAAACCCGAAATTACCTTTCGGATCGAGCGGTTGGTGCCCTTTCTTGATGCGCTGGCCGAACGCGGCGTGACGCGGCTTTGCCTTGCCGGTGCGGTGCGCCGGCCGCGGCTGGACCCGGCGCTGTTCGACCCTGCGACGGCGCAGATGGTGCCGCGGCTGGTGGGGGCCATGCAGCAGGGCGACGATGCCACCCTGCGCGCCATCACCGGCATCTTTGAAGAGGCGGGCATTTCCGTGGTGGGCGTCGAAGACATCGCCCCCGGTCTTCTGCCCGGCCCCGGCGTGCTGGCGGGCCATGTCACCGCGGCGGATGAGGCCGATGCCACCCGTGCCGCCGCCATCGTTGCGGCCCTTGGCGCGGCCGATGTGGGGCAGGGCTGTGTGGTCGCGCGCGGCCTCTGCCTTGCGGTCGAGGCGCTGCCGGGCACCGATGCCATGCTGGCGCAGGTTGCGGGGCTGACCGGCGATCTGCGCCCGGCGAAGGGGCTGTTCTACAAGGCGCCGAAGCCCGGGCAGGACCGCCGCGTCGATCTGCCGGCGCTGGGGGTGCAGACGGTGATCAACGCCGCCGCCGCCGGACTGGCCGGCATCGCCTTTCAGGCGGGCGGCGTGATCTGCCTTGACCTGCCCGCCATGCAGGCCGAGGCAGCGGCGCGGGGCCTGTTCCTGTGGGCGCGCTGAGGGTCTTCCTGATCGCCGGAGAGCCTTCGGGCGACCGTCTTGGCGCGGCGCTGATGGTGGGGCTGAAGGCGCTGGCGCCGGGAGTGGAGTTTCACGGCATCGGCGGGCCCCTGATGCAGGCCGAGGGGCTGCAAAGCCTGTTCCCGATGCAGGAACTGTCGGTCATGGGCATTGCCGAGGTGCTGCCCAAATATTTCCACCTGAAGCGCCGGATCCGTGAGGCCGCCGCGGCGGTGCTGGCCGCGCAGCCGGCGGCGCTGATCACCATCGACAGCCCCGATTTCTGCCTGCGCGTCGCGGCGCTGGTCAAGACGGCGCGACCCGACCTGCGGACCATCCATTACGTCGCGCCCTCGGTCTGGGCCTGGCGGCCGGGGCGGGCGGCAAAGATGGCGCGGGTCATCGACCATGTGCTGGCGCTTCTGCCGTTTGAGCCGCCCTACATGACCGCCGCCGGCATGACCTGCGATTTCGTCGGGCATCCGGTGGTGGCCGAACCCCTTGCCCCGCCCGAAGCCGCCGCCGCGATGCGGGCCGAGGGGCCGGGGCCGCTGATGCTGGTGCTGCCCGGATCGCGCCGAGGCGAGGTGACGCGGCTGGCCGGGGTGTTCGGCGAAACGCTGGCGCAGGTGCAGGCGGCGCGGCCCGGCTTGCGGGTGGCCCTGCCGACGCTGCCCGCCATCGCCGGTCTGGTGGGCGAACTGACGGCCGGCTGGGCGGTCCGGCCCGAGATCATCACCGACCCCGACCGCAAGCGCACGGCCTTTGCTGCCGCCGATGTGGCGCTGGCGGCATCGGGCACGGTCAGCCTGGAACTGGCCGCCAATGACTGCCCCATGGTCATCGCCTATGACATGCATCCCATCTCGATGTGGCTGATGCGGCGGATGGCGCTGATCGACACGGTGACGCTGGTCAATCTGGTGGCGGAAAGCCGCACGGTGCCCGATTTTCTGGGCGCCGACTGCCGGGCTGACCGCATCGCCCCGGCACTTCTGGCGCTGCTGGAAGACCGCCATGCGCAGGATCAGGCCATGCGCCTGACGATGGAGCGGCTGGGCCGGGGCGGAGAGCCGCCGGGCCTGCGCGCCGCGCGGTCGGTGCTGTCAGTGATCTGACAGCCTTGGCGGGGTGCCCTTGCAGCCCCCGGCGCGCGACACTAAGACTCTGGCAAGTATCCGGCGATAACCCTTTCCCGAACCGACAGGCAGGTCTGACATGCGCGATCCGATGGACATCTACATGAACACCCTTGTGCCCATGGTGGTCGAGCAGACCAGCCGGGGGGAACGGGCCTATGACATCTACTCGCGGCTCCTGAAGGAACGGATCATCTTCCTTGCGGGCCCGGTGCATGACGGCATGTCCAGCCTGATCTGCGCCCAGCTGCTGTTCCTTGAGGCGGAAAACCCCTCGAAGGAAATCGCCATGTATATCAACAGCCCCGGCGGTGTGGTGACCTCGGGCCTGTCGATCTATGACACGATGCAGTACATCCGGCCCAAGGTTTCGACTTTGGTCATCGGGCAGGCAGCCTCGATGGGGTCGCTTCTGCTGCAGGCGGGCGAAAAGGGCATGCGCTTCAGCCTGCCGAACAGCCGGATCATGGTCCACCAGCCTTCGGGCGGCTATCAGGGTCAGGCGACCGACATCATGATTCACGCGCAGGAAACGCTGAAGCTGAAGCGCCGCCTGAACGAGATTTACGTCAAGCACACCGGCAACACCTATGAAACCGTGGAAGCCGCGCTGGAGCGCGACAACTTCATGTCGGCCGAGGATGCCAAGGCCTGGGGCCTGATCGACGAGATTCTCGACAGCCGCGGCAAGACCGACGAGGCGAAGTAAAGCAGTCAGCCGGGCGGCCGGGCGGGCCCCGGCCGTCACGCGGATTTCACATTGTGGAGGGGCAGGGCTTGGCCTAGACTTTCCACCGATACGGCCCCCCGGGGCAAGCAGAGGTAAGGCATGGCGACGAACTCGGGCAGCGACAGCAAGAACACCCTCTATTGCTCGTTCTGCGGCAAGAGCCAGCACGAGGTGCGCAAGCTGATTGCCGGACCGACGGTGTTCATCTGCGACGAATGCGTCGAATTGTGCATGGACATCATCCGCGAGGAGACGAAGACCTCGGGGCTGAAATCCACCGATGGCGTGCCGACCCCGCGCGATATCTGCAAGGTGCTGGACGATTATGTCATCGGCCAGATTCACGCCAAGCGCGTGCTGTCGGTGGCGGTTCACAACCACTACAAGCGGCTGAACCACACCGGCAAGGCGGGCGATGTCGAACTGTCGAAGTCGAACATCCTGCTGATCGGCCCGACCGGCTGCGGCAAGACGCTGCTGGCCCAGACGCTGGCGCGGATTCTGGACGTGCCCTTCACCATGGCCGATGCGACGACGCTGACCGAAGCGGGCTATGTCGGCGAGGATGTGGAAAACATCATCCTCAAGCTCTTGCAGGCCAGCGAATACAACGTCGAACGGGCGCAGCGCGGCATCGTCTATATCGACGAAGTGGACAAGATCACCCGGAAGTCCGACAACCCCTCGATCACCCGCGATGTTTCGGGCGAGGGCGTGCAGCAGGCGCTTCTGAAGATCATGGAAGGCACCGTGGCCTCCGTACCCCCGCAGGGCGGGCGCAAGCATCCGCAGCAGGAATTCCTGCAGGTGGATACGACGAACATCCTGTTCATCTGCGGCGGTGCCTTTGCCGGTCTGGAAAAGATCATCGCGCAGCGCGGCAAGGGTTCGGGCATCGGCTTTGGTGCCGAGGTGAAAGACCCCGATGCGCGCGGCGTGGGCGAGCTTTTTGCGGAACTTGAGCCGGAAGACCTGCTGAAATTCGGCCTGATCCCCGAATTCGTCGGCCGTCTGCCGGTGATCGCCACCCTGACCGATCTGGACGAGGCGGCGCTGGTCACCATCCTGACCGAGCCGAAGAATGCGCTGGTGCGGCAGTATCAGAAGCTTTTCGACATCGAGGGCGTCAAGCTGACCTTCACCGGCGACGCGCTGTCGGCCATCGCCAAGCGCGCCATCAAGCGCAAGACCGGCGCGCGGGGCCTGCGGTCGATCATGGAAGACATCCTTCTGGACACCATGTTCGAACTGCCGGGTCTGGAAGGCATCGCCGAGGTCGTGGTGAACGAAGAGGCGGTGAACAACGGCGCCAAGCCCCTGATCGTGCATACCGAAACCAAGAAGAAGGAACCCGCGGCGGCGGGCTGACCTTCGGTCACCGGATTGCCGGAAGGCGGGCCATCGGCCCGCCTTTTGCTTTGGGGCGGGGCAGCGATTTTTCGGCGAAAAATCGGGATCTGCGTGGGGGCGCCCGAGGCGCCCGACCGCCAGCCGTAGGGTGCGTGTTCACACGCACCGCCCCCGCCCCCATGGCGAAGGCCATCGCCTTCGCCAACGTGGAACATTGGCAAACCTCACCGGTCGGGCCTCAAAGGCCCGGCCAGCGCCCGCCCCGCCCATGGCGGGCGCTTCTCGCCCGCCGGGGCAGGCGCCGGCCTCTGGTGTCTCGTGTCGCATCGTCTCCGGCTGAACCGTCACCAGCGAGCGGGGCAAGGCAGTGCCTCGCCTGCTCCCGTCCGGGCCGCCGATGATCGCCTCTATTGGCGTAGGGTGCGTGGTTCCTATGCACCGTCCCGGCCACAATGGCGAAGGCCATCGCCTTCGCCACCGTGGAACATAGGCAAGCTGCACCGGTCGGGCCTCAAA
>JACZKR010000094.1 GCA_014859945.1 Paracoccaceae bacterium
GTCCTTCAGCGTGACGCCCTGCGACAGGGCCTTCAGCGCGGCTTCATCCGGCAGGCCTTCAACCTGCGCCAGATAGGTCTTTTCCATCTTGTGCTTCGGATCGGCGATGCGGGCCTGCAGCCTTCCGTCATCGGTCAGCACCACCAGCCCCTCGCTGTCGCGGTCCAGCCGCCCGGCGGGATAAACGCCCTTGACCGGAACGAAATCGGCCAGCGTCGGGCGGCCCTCGCCATCGGTGAACTGGCAAAGCACGTCATAGGGCTTGTTCAGAAGGATAAGCATGACCCCTGATAGCGCGCGCCGCCTCCCCTTGCCAGCCTTCGGCCGCCATGCCAGCCTGCCGGGATGAGCCATACCATCATCCTTGGTGCCGGGCTGATCGGCGCGGCGCTGGCCTACCGGCTGACCCAAACGGGTGAGCGGGTGACGGTGATTGAGGCCGGCCTGCCCGCCGGCGCCGCCTCGGGCCGCAGCTTCGGCTGGATCAACGCCAGTTTTTCGCTGAATGAGGCGCATTTCGCCCTGCGCGTCGCCGGAATGGCGGCGCACCGGCGGCTGGCGGCCGACCTGCCGGGGCTGCATCACGAAACCGGCTGCCTGTGGTGGGAGGAACTGGGCCCGGCCTTCCACGCCACCGCCGACCGGCTGCAGGCGGCGGGCTATCCGCTGCAACGGCTGACCCGTGCGGGGGCCTTGGCGGCCGAGCCGGCGCTGGCCCGCCCGCCGGATGAGGCGCTGCTGTTCCCGACCGAAGCCTGGGTGGACCCCGCCGCGCTGACCCATGCGCTGCTGGCGGCCTCGGGCGCCTTGGTGCTGACAGGGCTCGCGGCGCGGCCCGATGCAGGCGATGGCGGCATCTGCGGGGTGGAAACGCCCCTCGGGCCGGTGGCGGCCGACCGCGTGGTTCTGGCCACCGGCACCGCGACTCCGGGCCTGCTGGAGCCGCTGGGGCTGAGCCTGCCGATGCTGCACCGCCCCGGCCTGATGCTGCGGACCCGCCCCGTGGGGCTGCGCCTGCGCCGCATCCTTGCCGCGCCCGAGCAGGAGGTCCGGCAGGATGAGACGGGGCGCCTTTACGCCCCCGCCGCCGCCTATCACCAGTCCGACACCGGCCAGAACCTTGCGGACCCCGTGGGGCAGGCGCGGGAGACGCTCGCCCGCATCGCCGGGCTTCTGGGGTTGCCGGGGCTGGTGGCCGAGGTCGTCACCCACGCCGAACGCCCGGTGCCGGGCGATGGCCTGCCGGTGGTGGGGCCGGTCGAGGCCGTGCCGGGCCTGTGGCTGGCAGTCCTGCATTCCGGCGTGACACTCGCCGCCATCGTCGCCGAAGCGCTGGCGGCCGAGATCACCGGGCAGGGGGAGGAACCGCTGCTGGCGCCCCTCCGCCCCGCCCGACTGGTGGGGTGAGGGGGGCGGCTGCCCCGCAC
>JACZKR010000095.1 GCA_014859945.1 Paracoccaceae bacterium
CCCTTGGGCCGGGCGGGCAGGTCGGCCGGGCTGTGGCCGTAGATGTCGAAATGCATGTAGCGCGGGCCTTCGACGAAGCGGCGCAGGAACAGCGCCGCCGTGACCGACCCGGCAAAGCCCCAGCCCGGGGCGTTGTCCAGATCGGCGATCCCCGGCTCGATGATATGCTCATAGGGGGTCCAGAACGGCAGGCGCCAGACCGGATCAAACCCCGCCGCCGCCCCGGCCTCAAGCGCCTGAACCATCGCCTCATCGTCGCAGTAATAGGGCGCAAGGTCTGGCCCCACGGCCACGCGCGCCGCGCCGGTCAGCGTGGCCATCGAGATCACGGCATCGGTCGGCGCCTCACAGGCATAGGCCAGCGCATCGGCCAGCACCAGCCGGCCCTCGGCGTCGGTGTCATTCACCTCAACCGTCAGGCCCTTGCGGCTGGTCAGGATATCCTTGGGCCGCTGGGCGTTGCCCGCAATCACGTTTTCGACCGCCGGTACCAGCACCCGCAGGCGCAGGCGCAGGCCCAGCCGCATGATCATATGCGCCAGCCCCATCACTGTTGCCGCGCCGCCCATGTCCTTCTTCATCAGAAGCATGCCGTTCGAAGGCTTGATGTTCAGCCCCCCGGTGTCAAAGCACACGCCCTTGCCCACCAGCGTCAGATGCGGACCCTGGTCGCCCCATGCCATTTCCATCAACCGGGGCGCGCGGGTCGAGGCGCGGCCGACGGCGTGGATCATCGGGAAATTCTGCGCCAGCAGCTCATCGCCGCGCACCACGCGGGTCTGCGCGCCAAAGCGTTCGGCCAGCGCAAGGAAGGCGGCCTCAAGCTCAGCCGGGCCAAGGTCAAGCGCGGGGGTGTTGATCAGGTCGCGGGTCAGGAACTCGCCTTCTGCCATGGCCAGAAGCCGTTCGGCATCAAGGCCTTCGGGCGCCTTCAGACGGGCGGGCTCAGCCACGGTCTTGCCGGGGCGATAGCGGTCAAACCGGTAGGATTGCAGCAGAAAGGCCAGCGCCGCCTCGGCCCGGTCGGCGGGCGACAGATCGCCCGTCAGATGCCACGCCCCCGCCGGCAGCCCGGCCGCCGCGCGCGCTACGGCAAAGCGGCCCCGCGCCCGCGCTTTCGCGCTGCCCAGACCGGCCACGGCGGCCGCAACACCGCCCGCCGCATCGGGCACCAGCCGCAGATCGCCCGCCCCGGCCTCAAACCCCGTGGCGGTCAGCCAGTTGCGGGTGGCATCGGGCTGGCTGGCCAGAAAATCACCCAGTTCCTCGGCCCGGATCAGATGCAGGGCGCGCGAGGGGGCGGCGGCTTCGGCGAATGCGGGGGTCATGCGGTTTCCTTCGGTTCCGTGACGGAACCCTACCCCACGCCGCGCCGCCCGCAAGGGTCAGCTGAAGGTCTGGTCCAGAAGCGCCTTGTCGGGCGCCAGCGATTGTTCGGCGATCCGCAGAAGCCGCGCCCAGACCGCAGCAAAGGCGGTGACATCCGCCCGCTCAAGGCATTGCCGCACATCGCCCGCCACGGCGCCCAGCGACACCATGCCCAGCCCTTCGGCCATCCGCTGCAGCCGGCGCAACTGCCGCGCCATGTCCTGCACCTGATGGGCCCGCACCTGCTGCGCCAGACCCGCCATGGTCAGCGCCAGTTCCCCCAGTTCGCGCGTCACCACCTGTTCGGCCGAAGCCGTGCCAAGGTTGCGGTAGATCGCCGCGATCGGCTCGGCATCCTGACGCACGCATTCCTTTGGCCGAAGGGCCACCACATTGCCCGCCATCATGTTACACCCCGAAACTCCACACCCGTTCACAGGATGGAAGGTCAGGCTGAAGAAAAGGTTGCCGGCGGGGCAAGAAAAGGCTCGAATTTTCTGCGATTGCATCCTAGATGCTCGGTCACCAGACAACGCCAGATGGGGATACCGCACATGAACCCTGCCCGCCCGTTGCCGCATTATCTTGTCGCCCGGTTTCAGGGCTGGCGCGCGACGACCTACCAGGACAACAAGGCCTGGTACCGCCGCCTTGCCGAAAGCGGGCAGCACCCCCGCGCCATGGTGATTTCCTGCTGTGACAGCCGGGTTCACGTCACCTCGATCTTCGGGGCGGATGAAGGCGAGTTCTTCATTCACCGCAACATCGCCAATCTGGTGCCGCCCTATACGCCCGACGGCGAACGCCACGGCACCTCGGCCGCGGTGGAATATGCCGTCACCTCGCTGGGGGTCGCGCATATCGTGGTGCTGGGCCATTCGAACTGCGGCGGCGTCAAGGGCTGCCATGACATGTGCCGGGGCCATGCGCCGCAGCTTGAGGAAAAGACCAGCTTCGTCGGCCGCTGGATGGACATCCTGAAACCGGGGTTCGAGCGCGTGGCGCATCTGCCCGACGATGCCATCCTGCGCGCGCTGGAAAAGGAAGCGGTGGTCGTCAGCCTGGAAAACCTGATGACCTTCCCCTTCGTCGCCGCCGCGGTCGAGCGCGAAACCCTGACGCTGCACGGGCTGTGGAACAACACCGGCGAGGGGTTGCTGGAACAGTATGAGCCTGCGCGCGGCGGGTTCTTCGCGGTCTGACCGCCGTCATCCGCCCGTCATGGCGCCGTGATCAATGGGCGTGCCGGACCGTTCCGGCACCCCTGACACGAGGATGCCATGTCACTCGACGGATATGATCTGGACGAAGCCTATGAAATCGACGGCCCCGAAGATGCGCGCCGCATGTATGGCGCCTGGGCCGCCACCTATGACGACAGCTTCGGCCGCGCCTGGGGTTACATCGCCCCGCGCGAGATTGCCGCGATCCTGAACGGCATGGCCGACCCTTCGGACGAGATCCTTGATATCGGCGCCGGCACGGGGCTTGTGGCCGAACACCTGCGCGGCCGGGTGGTGGACGCCTTGGACATCACGCCCGAGATGCTGGAGGTCGCGCGCGGCAAGGGCCTTTACCGGCATCTGATGCAGGGCGACCTGACGGCGCGGCTGGAGATTGCCGATGGCAGCTATGACGCCGTCATCTCGTGCGGCACCTTCACCCATGGCCATGTCGGGCCGGTCTGCTTTCCCGAGCTACTGCGCATCACCCGGCCGGGGGCGCTGTTCGTCTGCGGCACCATCGCGCCGGTGCTGGACGGCGCCGGCTTTGGTTCCGCCCTGGCGCGGATGGTGGCGCAGGGGCTGATCACCCCGGTGGCCTTCCGCGACATCCCGATCTATGAAGGCGCCGGCCATCCCCACAAGGACGACCGTGGCCTGGCGATGGTGTTCCGCCGGGTGTGACATCTGCCCTTGCAGACATCCGCCCTTGCAGACTCGGGAGCGCAGGCGTATATGCGCCTCAACAACAGCGGCTTCGGGGTCCAAACTCGAAGCGACCGAACGGAATGTGCGGGCCGCTGGGCCCGCTTTTTCATTTCTGGAATCCCATGTCTGACCTGATCGCCAAGACCGCCATCGACCGCCGCCTCGCGGATATCGTCGGCCCCGTCATCGAGGGGCTGGGGTTCGAACTGGTGCGCATCCGCCTGATGGGCGGGGCCACGCGCACGCTGCAGATCATGGCCGACCGGCCCGAAGGCGGGATCGGCGTGGATGAATGCGGCGATATCTCGACCGCGGTTTCCGCCGTGCTGGACGTTGAAGACCCGATCGAAGAGAACTATGTTCTTGAAGTCTCCTCCCCCGGCATCGACCGTCCGCTGACCCGGCTGAAGGATTTCGAGACCTGGAAGGGCTGGGAAGCCCGGATCGAGACCACCGAACTGATCGACGGCCGCCGCCGCTTCAAGGGCGGGCTGATGGGCGTTGAGGGCGACGAGGTTCTGATCGAGATCGAGGAAGGCGGCCAGGACCTGACCATCGGCCTGCGGTTCGACTGGCTGTCGGACGCCAAGCTGATCCTGACCGATGAACTGATCGCCGAGATGCTGCGCCAGAAGAAGGCGCATGAACCGGCCGAGGGCCAGTTCGACGAGATCGACGAAATCGAGGGGGACGACGACGAATCCCCCGAACCGACGAAACACTGAAGACAGCCGGGAGAGACCCAATGGCCATCACCTCTGCCAACCAGCTTGAACTTCTCCAGACCGCCGAGGCGGTTGCGCGCGAGAAGATGATCGACCCCGATCTGGTCATTCAGGCGATGGAAGACAGCCTCGCCCGTGCCGCCAAGTCGCGCTACGGCGCCGACATGGACATCCGGGTGAAGATCGACCGCAAGACCGGCCGCGCCACCTTTGCCCGTGTGCGCACCGTGGTGGAAGATGAGGCGCTGGAAAACCACCACGCCCAGATGACCGTCAAGCAGGCCAAGTCCTATCTGGCCGATCCCCAGATCGGGGATGAGATCGTGGATGAGGTTCCGCCCGTCGATCTGGGCCGCATCGCCGCCCAGTCGGCCAAGCAGGTGATCCTGCAGAAGGTGCGCGAAGCCGAGCGTGACCGCCAGTTCGAGGAATTCAAGGACCGCAAGGGCCAGATCATCAACGGTCAGGTCAAGCGCGAGGAATACGGCAACATCATCGTCGATATCGGCCGGGGCGAAGCCATCCTGCGCCGCAACGAGAAGATCGGCCGCGAAGCCTACCGCCCCGGCGACCGCATCCGCTGCTATATCAAGGATGTGCGCCGCGAACCGCGCGGGCCGCAGGTCTTCCTGTCGCGGACCGACCCGCAGTTCATGGCCGAACTCTTCAAGATGGAAGTGCCGGAAATCTATGACGGCATCATCGAGATCAAGGCCGTTGCCCGCGACCCGGGCAGCCGCGCCAAGATTGCCGTGATCAGCTATGACAACTCGATCGACCCGGTCGGCGCCTGCGTGGGTATGCGCGGCAGCCGTGTGCAGGCCGTGGTGAACGAGTTGCAGGGCGAGAAGATCGACATCATTCCGTGGAACGGCGATCAGGCGACCTTCCTTGTGAACGCGCTGCAGCCGGCCGAGGTTTCCAAGGTCGTGTTTGACGAGGAAGCCGGCAAGATCGAAGTCGTGGTGCCGGATGAACAGCTGTCGCTGGCCATCGGCCGCCGCGGCCAGAACGTGCGCCTGGCCAGCCAGCTGACCGGCATGGACATCGACATCATGACCGAGGCCGAGGAAAGCCAGCGCCGTCAGGCCGAGTTTGCCGAGCGCACCAAGCTGTTCATGGATACGCTGGACGTCGATGAGATGATGGCCCAGCTTCTGGTCGCCGAAGGCTTCACCAATCTGGAAGAAGTGGCCTATGTCGATCAGGACGAGCTTCTGTCGATCGACGGTTTCGACGAAGGCACCGCCGAGGAACTGCAGGCCCGCGCCCGCGACTTCCTGGAAGAGCAAAGCCGCAAGGCGCTGGAAAACGCCCGCGCGATGGGTGTCGATGACAGCCTGATCGGGTTCGAGGGGCTGACGCCCCAGATGCTGGAAGCGCTTGGCAAGGAAGGCATCAAGACGCTGGAAGACTTCGCCACCTGCGCCGACTGGGAACTGGCCGGCGGCTGGACGACCGAGAACGGCCAGCGCAAGAAGGACGAAGGCATCCTTGAGAAGTTCGAGATGAGCCTTGAGGAAGCCCAGACCCTGGTGATGACCGCCCGCGTGATGCTGGGCTGGGTCGATCCGACGCTGGCCGAAGCCGGCGACGACGAAACCGAAGAGGAGGCCGAGGCCTGATCGGGGGCCTCGGAGCAACGCCCGTGACTCGCGGCGGCCGGGACAAAGAGCGCGACACGCCCGAGCGGAAATGCATCGTCTCGGGCGAAAGCCAGCCGAAGGGTGGTCTGGTCCGCTTCTGCCTTGACCCCGAAGGTCAGGTGGTGCCGGACCTTCTGAACCGCCTGCCCGGCCGCGGATTTTACGTTGCGGCCGACAGGGCGGCGATCACGAAGGCGGCGTCGAAGGGGCTTTTCGCCCGGGCGGCGCGGCAGCCGGTGAAGGTGCCCGAAGGTCTGGCCGATCTGGTCGAGGCGCTTCTGGCCCGGCGGGTGGTGGATCTGGTCTCGATGGCGCGCAAGGCGGGCGATGCGGTGACCGGGTTCGAGAAGGTGAAGGACTGGCTGGTGAAGGGTCGCGCCAAGGTGCTGATCCAGGCCAGCGACGGGTCGGAACGCGGCAAGGAAAAGCTGCACCCGCCCGGCGGAGAAGGCACGTTTATTGGCTTTCTCAGCGCCGGGGAATTGGGTTTGGCATTCGGCCGGGAACGTGCGATACACGCCGCGCTTGCGGCTGGTGGACTCACGACCCGTGTTGTAGAGGAAGCGGCAAGGCTTTCCGGTCTGCGTGTTCAGACCGAAGGCGCGGTCGGCGGAAAACCCGCCGGGAAGGATACGAAGGACGCATGAGCGATACGGATGGCAAGAAACCCCTCGGTCTGGGTGGGGCACCGCGTTCGGGGCAGGTGAAGCAAAGCTTCTCCCACGGGCGCACCCATGCAGTCGTGGTCGAGACCAAGCGCAAGCGCGTGGTCGTGCCGGCCCCCGGCGCGAAGGGGGCTGCGGGCGGTTCGGCCGGCGGCTCGGCCTCGCATCTGGGCGACCCGGCAAAGCGTCCGGCCGGCATTTCGGATGCCGAGATGGAACGCCGTCTGGCCGCGCTGCGTCAGGCCAAGGCGCGTGAGCAGGAAGATGCTGCCCGCCGCGCCGAGGAAGAACGCCAGCGCGAGGAAGACCGCCAGCGCCGCCGCGAAGAGATCGAGGCCAAGGAACGCGAAGAGCGCGCCCGCGAGGCTGCCCTGCGCGCCAAGGCCGAAGAAGAAGAGCGCGTCCGTCAGGAAGCCATCGCCGAGGCTGCCGCAAAGGCCGCCCAGCGCAAGGCCGACGTGCTGGGCACCC
>JACZKR010000014.1 GCA_014859945.1 Paracoccaceae bacterium
GGCGAGAAGCGCCCGCCGAGGGGCGGTCGGGCGCTGGCCGGGCCCTTGAGGCCCGACCGGTGCAGATTGCCGGTGTCAGGAAGTGGCTCAGGCGATGGCCTTCGCCATGGCACCCGGGAAGGTGCGTGTGAACACGCACCCTACGGCGGCATGACCTCGTCCGGGCGGGAGAAGGCGAGGCGCTGCCTCGCCCCCGCCCGCGCGCGACCGGGCAACAGGAGACGATGCGGCAAGCAATACCAGAGGCCGGCGCCTG
This sequence comes from Paracoccaceae bacterium, assembly GCA_014859945.1. Lineage (GTDB taxonomy): Bacteria > Pseudomonadota > Alphaproteobacteria > Rhodobacterales > Rhodobacteraceae > Fuscibacter. The sequence goes on from JACZKR010000014.1 coordinate 257, forward strand.
CCCCGGCGGGCGTGAAGCGCCCGCCATGGGCAGGGCGGGCGCTGGCCGGGCCTTTGAGGCCCGACCGGGGCGGCTTGCCCATCTTGCGCAGTGGCGAAGGCGATGGCCTTCGCCATGGCCGCCCGCAAAGCGCTCGGGCGCCACGCGTCAGGCTTCCCCTTGCCCCCCGCCCGCCTTATAGGGAACCCAAGGCGAAGGAGAACCCGATGCGTCAGGCCGAGATCACCCGCAAGACCAATGAAACCGCCATTCAGGTGGCGATCCATCTCGACGGCACCGGCAAAAGCGCCTGCCAGACCGGCGTCGGCTTCTTCGATCACATGCTCGACCAGCTGGCCCGCCATTCGCTCATCGACATCACGCTCAGCGCCCAGGGTGACCTGCACATCGACGATCACCACACGGTCGAGGATTGCGGCATCGCGCTGGGTCAGGCGCTGGCCCGCGCGCTAGGCGACAAGCGCGGCATCCGCCGCTACGGCCATTTCCGGCTGGCGATGGATGACACCCAGGTCGCCTGTGCGCTGGACCTGTCGGGGCGGCCCTTTCTGGTCTGGCACCTGCCCTTCACCGCGCCGAAGATCGGCACCTTCGACACCGAACTGGTGCGCGAGTTCTTCCAGGCGCTGGCGACCCATGGCGGCATCACGCTGCATGTCGATCTGATCCACGGGATCAACAGCCACCACATCGCCGAAGCGGCCTTCAAGGCGGTCGCCCGGGCGCTGCGTGAGGCGGTCGAGCCCGATCCGCGCATGGCCGGCGCCCTGCCCTCGACCAAGGGCGCGCTGTAGCCGCAACGCGCCGGCCCAAATTCCTTGCAAGGAATTTGCCGGATTTTTCCAAAAATCCGGGCAAGAATTTTCCAAAATTCTTGCCTGCGCAAAGGGAACCCGATGCTCACCGTTCTTGTCGATTACGATAGCGGCAACCTGCACTCGGCCGAGAAGGCCTTTCAGCGCATGGCGCAGGAAACCGGCGCCGGAGACATCCTTGTCACCTCGCGCCCCGAGGATGTGGCGCGCGCCGACCGCATCGTGCTGCCGGGTGACGGCGCTTTCCCGGCCTGCCGCCGGGCGCTGGGCGATCACGGCGGGCTGTTCGAGGCCATCGAAGAGGCGGTGCGCCGCCGGGGCCGGCCCTTCCTCGGCATCTGCGTCGGCATGCAGATGATGGCGACCTGGGGCCGCGAATACGAAGACACCCGCGGCTTCGACTGGATCGGCGGCGAGGTGACCCGCATCACCCCCGCCGACCCCGCGCTGAAAGTGCCGCATATGGGCTGGAACGATCTGGTGATCGACCATGCCCACCCGGTGCTGGTGGGCGTGCAGACCGGCGATCACGCCTATTTCGTCCATTCCTACGCCTTCCGCGTCGCCGACCCGGCCGAGCGTCTGGCCCATGTGGACTATGCCGGCGACATCACCGCCATCATCGGCGCCGGCAACATGGTCGGCACCCAGTTCCACCCCGAGAAATCGCAGTCCACCGGCTTGCGGATCATCGCGAATTTCCTGCGCTGGCGCCCATGACCAGCGCCGGGCTTGCGGCACTGGTCGCCCGGATCGCCGCCGAGATGGCGGATGAGGCCGAGCGCGGCACCGTCGCCCAGTACATCCCCGAACTGGCCAAGGTCGATCCGGCGCGGTTCGCCCTTGCCGTGGCCCTGCCCTCGGGCGAGGTCTTCAGCGCGGGCGACGCGGAAACCCCGTTCTCGATCCAGTCGATTTCAAAGGTCTTCACCCTTGCCATCGCGCTTGGCCGTCTGGGCGACGGCCTGTGGAAGCGTGTCGGGCGAGAGCCTTCGGGCCATGCCTTCAACTCGATCCTGCAGCTGGAAAGCGAGGCGGGCATTCCCCGCAACCCCTTCGTCAACGCGGGCGCCATCGTGGTGACCGATGCCATCCTTGCAGGCCACGCGCCAAAGGTGGTGCTGGCCGAGCTTCTGGCCTTCATCCGCGCCGCCGCCGAGGATGAGGACATCCACATCAACAAAGCCGTGGCGCGGTCCGAACAGGAAACCGCCCACCGCAACATCGCGCTGGCCGAGTTCATGGCGGCGCATGGCAACCTGAAGAACCCCTCGGCCCTGACCATCGGCACCTATGTGCATCAATGCGCGGTCGAGATGACGGCGGTGCAACTGGCCCGGGCCGGGCGGTTTCTGGTGGGGGCGCCGGGCTGCCCCCGGATGGTGTCGCCCGCCCGCGCCCGGCGGATCAACGCGCTGATGATGACCTGCGGCCATTACGACGGCTCGGGCGAATTTGCCTATCGCGTCGGCCTGCCCGGCAAATCGGGCGTGGGCGGCGGCATTCTGGCCATCGCGCCTGGCCAGGCCAGCATCGCCGTCTGGTCGCCCGGGCTGAATGCGCAGGGCAATTCGCGGCTGGGCACGCTGGCGCTGGAACGGCTGGTGCGGGCAACCGGCTGGTCGGTCTTTGGCTGAGCACCGGCGCTAGCGCAGCCAGAACCCCGCCTCTTTCAGACGTGAGCGGATGGCCTTTTCGCGCACCGGCAGGTCATCGCGGTCAAAGAGCGCCCGCGCCTTGGCGCCGCGGTTGCGGTAGATCATCTCGCGCGCGGGTTCCCAGTCGCGCAAGAGGCGCCGCAACTCCTTGCGCCGCGCCACATTGTCCAGCAGTTCCACCGCCGCATCGCTTTCGCGGGCGTAAAGCAGCGGCAGGCTGCGGTAATGGCAGAGAAGCCCGTCATCCAGCACCGACAAGGCCGGCGCCGGCCGCCCGCCGCCGAAGGAATGGATGACCAGGGGCAGCACGATCTGGTCAAGCCAGGGGTAAAGCGCCTGCGAGGCCAGCGCCTCGGGCGGGTCGTCGCGCAGATCGCGGGCAAAGCGCAGGAAGCGTTCGCCAAAGGCGCGCGGGCTTTGGTGAAAGAACCAGCCGGCGTTGAAATAAAGGAAGCGCCGCCAGTGGTCGGCCGGCTCCGACAGGTCCAGCGTCGGCGCCATGTCCAGCTTGAACCGGTCGTAGAGCGCGCCCCAGATCGCCTCATGCGTGGAATAGATCGGCACCACCGGCCACGTCCCCTCGCGCCGCATCGAGGCCGAAGGCCTGCGGAAATCGAAAGGCACCGCCGACAGATCGCCCGTCACCAAGATGTCGCTGTCCAGAAACAGGAACGGCTCATCGGGCAGCGCCGACAGCGCCTCGATCTTGTTGCCATGGGGGTAAGAGGCGCCGAAGACCTTGTTTTCAAAGGGCAGAAAGACCGCGCCCAGATCTTCCAGCGCTGCCCTGATCTCGGGGTTGGTCAGGCGGGGGTCGTGCGGCCAGCGGGGGCCGTGCGGTTCGGCAAGGTAAAGCGTGCCGGCGAATCCGGGATTGGTTTCGCGGAAAGTGGCCGCCAGCAGCAGCGCCTCATAGGCCAGCCGTCCCTCTTGCACCACGGCAAGGATGTTGAACCGCTTCGCAGCCGCCATCGCCGCCCCTCACGCGGCCGGCGAAAAGCGCAAGGACAGGCAGGACATGCCGCCGTCGATCTTTGCGCATTCCGAATTGCCGATCCGGCGCAGGTCATAGCCGGCGCGGTCCAGCACATCGGCCGTGCGGTCAAACCCCGCCGGCATCAGCACCAGATCGTTGAAGCGGATGGTGTTGGCGGCGGCCTCTTCGCCCTCGGGCACCTCGATGACGCGGTAGCCCGCAAAGCAGCCCGAGGCGGCAAGGCGCCGGGTGGCCAGCACGGTTTCGGCGTCCAGCAGCGAGCAGTCGGTCTTGAAATGCAGCACCCCCGGCGGGGTGAACACCTCACGCACCGGGCGGCCCCAGCCGGCCACCAGACGCGCCAGTTCCGCCACGCCCGCCGCATTGGTGCGGGCCGACCGGCCCACCAGAATCTCGGTCTCGGTCACCAGGATGTCGCCGCCTTCGATGAAGGCGTCGGCGCCCTCGATCCGCCGCAGTTCGCCGTAAAGTGCGGCCAGATGCGGCGCCATCTCGGCCGCCTCGCCCAGACGGCTGGGGGCGCCCGGCCGCATCACCACCGCGCCCTGCGGCAGGCACAGCGCGGTATCCTCGACAAAGACGCTGTCGGGATAGGCGTCCAGCGCCGGCAGCACGGTGACGCTGGCCCCGGTTTCGCGCAGGGCGGCAACGTAATCGGCATGGTGGCGCAGCATCAGCGCCAGATCGGGCGTGCCGGTATCGACCGCGCGCAGGCCCCGCACGATGGCGGCGGAAGGCAGGCGGCAGATGGCGTGGGTAAAGCGGAAAGAGGTCTCGGTCATGATGCCCAAGGCGTAAGCCGCCCGCGCCGGCAAAGCAAGCCGCAGCAAAGGCCGGACGGGCGGCCGGGGTGCGGCGTGACAACCTGCAGCCCCTTGCTTTGGCGTCATATTCGCCTCAGAAGTGTGCCACCATGTCCCAGACGCTTTCGGCCCTTTTCCTGCTCGGCGGCAGCTTCCCCGAGGATCAGCATATCGAGGACGCGCTGCGCCCCCGCCTGCCCTTCCCCTCCTTGGGGTTTCAGGACCTGCTCGACCGCCACGACGGCGGGCGCTACCGCAAGGCGCTGAAGCCGCGGCTGGCGGTGCTGGTGGCGGCGCTGCAGGGCCGCGCGCCGGGGTCGGTTCTGCTGATCGGCCGGTCATCCGGGGCGATCACCGCCACGCTGACCGCAAGCCTTGGCGCGCCGGCAATCCGCGGCGTGGTGGCGCTTGGCTATCCCTTCCGCCACCCCGAACGTGACGAAGAACCCGCCCGCACCGCCCATCTGGGCGGGCTGCAGGTGCCGCTGCTGATCCTGCAGGGCGCGCGCGACGGCTATGGCAACGCCGCCGCCGCCGCCCGCTATCCGCTGTCAGCCGCCATCCGGGTCGAGGAACTGGCCGGCGTCGGCCACCGGATGGAGCTTCCGCCCCAACGCTGGGACCGCATCGCCGCCCGCATCGCCCGGTTTGCCCGCCAGTTGCCGGCCACGGGTGATCAGGGCGTTCAGCCGGCAAGTTTGCGCCGTTCCGGTACCGGCGGGGCATAGGCGCCCGGGCCGAAGCGGCGCAAATACCTCAACATCGGGCCGCAACCCACTGACAAGGCGTCACTTTCAGGAAAGATGGTGGGCGACCCTGGAATCGAACCAGGCACGAGTCGCCTCGGCGGAGTTACAGTCCGCTGCCGCACCTTGCAGCACGTCGCCCACTGGTGGGGGGATTTATCCAAGGGGCCGGGGGGCGTCAAGGGCGGAATTCACCCCGACCGGCGCCCGATCGGCGCTGGACAAGCCGGGGCCGTCGCGCCACAGGTGAGACAGGAACGGAGAGCGCCATGAACAAGAAACCCACCTGGGTCATCGACAAGGAACGCGCCCGCAAGGCCGAGGCCAAGGAAACCGTCTGGCTGTTCGGCCTGCATGCGGTGCGCGATGCGCTGGTGAACCCGGCGCGCGAAAAGCTGCGGCTGGTGGTGACGAAGAACGCGCTCGACAAGCTGGCCGAGGCGGTGGCGGCGGCCGGGATCGAACCCGAGGTGGTCGATCCGCGCAAGTTCACCGCCCCCATCGACGAAGGCAGCGTCCATCAGGGCGCGGCGATGGAGGTGCGGCCGCTGAACTGGGGCAAGCTGGCCGATGTGGCCATCGGCGGCGCCGGGGCGCCGCTGGTCGTGCTGCTGGACCGCGTGACCGACCCGCATAACGTGGGGGCGGTGTTGCGCTCGGCCGAAGTGTTCGGCGCGCGGGCGGTGATCGCGCCGCGCCACCATTCGGCGCCGGAAACCGGGGCGCTGGCCAAGACCGCCTCGGGCGCGCTGGAACGCCAGCCCTATCTGCGGGTGACCAATCTGGCCGAGGCGATGGAAGAGCTGAAGGCGATGGGCTATCTGCTGATCGGCCTTGACGGCGACGGCACGGTGACGTTGGCCGAAGCAATGGCCACGGCAGGCCGCCGCGCGGTGGGGCTGGTGCTGGGCGCCGAGGGCCCGGGCCTGCGCGACAAGACGCGCGAGACCTGCGACGTGATCGCCCGCGTGCCCTTTGCCGGCGCCTTCGGCAGCCTGAATGTCTCGAACGCTGCCGCCGTCGGGCTTTATGCCGCCGCGACCCGGCAGGGGCCGTGATCACGAATGCGCGACCCCCGCTTTAATCCGCCGTTAGGGCATCCATATCACAGTCAGGAGGCCGGGCACGGAACGCCCGCCGACCTTTTCACTGTCCCTCGTTCCGCAACTGGCGCCCCTGCCCCCGGCTTGGGCGCCTTTTTCTGTCTGCCGCCGGAGTTCTGAATGCCTGACACCGCGAACCCCGACCCGATGAGCGATGGTCTGACCGACGAAGCCGTCGCCGCCATCCTGCGCGGCGTCCGCAGCATCGCGCTGGTCGGCTGGTCGCCCCGGCCCGACCGGCCCAGCCATGGCGTGGCGCGGTTCCTTGCGGCGCGCGGCTATCGGGTGATTCCCGTCAACCCCGGTCAGGCCGGCCAGCAGGCACTGGGGGAAACCGTGGTGGCGACCCTGGCCGAGGCCGGGCCTGTTGACATGGTCGACATCTTCCGCCGGTCCGAAGAGGCCGGCGCGGTGGTGGATGAGGCGATTGCGGCCGGCGCAAAGGTGGTCTGGATGCAGCTGGGCATCGCCGATCCGGCGGCGGCGGCGCGCGCCCAGGCGGCTGGGCTTCAGGCGGTGATGAACCGCTGCCCGGCGATCGAGATTCCGCGTCTGGGGCTATGACCGCGCGCTGAGGTGTTCCCGGTCCGGCGCGGCCAACGAAGGTGCGTGTGAACACGCACCGTACGGGGTCAAACCCGGCTGCACTGTCGTATTGGCCGGGCCACGCGATCAGTCGCCTCTTGCCGCCGGTGGCCCGCAAAGCCGCCGGCCAGTGCCCGGCGCGCAGGAAAAGGCATTACCTTTCCTTTTCCGCCCGGATGCCGCCGTAGGGTGCGTGCTTGCACGCACCGCACCGCCAACAAAGGTGCGTGTGAACACGCACCCTGCGGAATGCCCGGCAGATCGCTTTGCCCGACTGGCCCCGGCCACGCGATACGCGCCGGACCCTAGCCCAGAATCGCCTTCACATAGTTCTGGGTTTCGTCATAGGGCGGCACGCCGTTGTGCTTTTCCACCGCCAGCGGCCCGGCATTATAGGCGGCCAGCGCCAGTTTCCAGCTGCCGAAGCGGTCATACATCATCTTCAGGTAGCGCGCCCCGCCGTCCAGGTTCTGGTGCGGGTCGTTGATATCGACCCCCATCAGCTTGGCGGTGCCCGGCATCAGCTGGGCCAGCCCCGTCGCGCCCTTGGGCGACACGGCGCCGGCGTTCCAGCCCGATTCCTGCGCGACCAGTTTCAGGAACATCTCTTCGGGGATGCCATGCTTGCGGGCGGCGGCGCGGGCGACCTCAAGGAATTCGCCCTTGTACTTGCCCTTGTAGCGCACGGTCGAGGCCGAGGCGTTCGACAGGTCTTCCTTGGGCGCATTGGGTTTCAGCCGGGCGGAATAATCGTATTGCTTGGCAAGCTTGCCATCGAGAAGCGCCATCTGCGACTTCATCAGCGCACTGCGGTTCTTCTTCGATCCGGTGATGATCAGCCCTTCGGCCGCTGCCGCCGCGGGCAGGGAAAGGGCAAGGCCAAGAACAAGGGCGGCACGCAGCGCAAAAGGGGCAGAGGGCATCGGGACATCCGCATCACATCGGTCGTTCCTTACACGGGCCGGGGCGATTTTTCCAGCGGCCAGTTTCGGGCGGCGGCGGAAAGGCGCGGGGGGGGGC
>JACZKR010000096.1 GCA_014859945.1 Paracoccaceae bacterium
AGCACGCACCCTACCGATGTGTTTCCGGGGTCTTTGGTGGCCCCCTGGGGGCGCTTCGCCCCCCAGACCCCCAGAGGATATTTGCAGAGAGAGGATGGGGCTGGCCCGTAGCCGGCCGGGCGGCTAGGCTGCGGCCACGCAAGGGAGGCGCCGATGAAACTGCCGCATGATCACGTTGACCCCGAGGGGCTGGAAGAGTTTTCGGTGGTCTTCACCGACCGCAGCCTGAACCACATGTCGGCGCGGTTTCAGGGGGTGATGCGCGAGGTCTCGGCGCTTCTGAAAGAGGTTTACCACGGCACGGCGGTGGCTTTGGTGCCCGGCGGCGGCACCTATGCGATGGAGGCCTGCGCCCGGCAGTTCGGGCAGGGCAGGGTGCTGATCGTGCGGAACGGCTGGTTTTCCTATCGCTGGACGCAGATCTTTGACGCTTCGGGCGTGGCGGCCGAGACGCATGTGGTGATGGCGCGGACGGCGGGCAACGCGGCGCGGGCGCCCTTTGCGCCGCCGCCCATTGAAGAGGTCTGCGCGAAAATCCGTGAGGTGAAGCCCGAGGCTGTCTTTGCGCCGCATGTGGAGACGTCCTCCGGCATCATCCTGCCCGATGACTACATCACCCGGATGGCCGCCGCCGCGCATGAGGTGGGGGCGGTGATGGTACTGGACTGCATCGCGTCGGGCTGCATCTGGGTGGATATGGCGGCTACGGGCGTGGATGTGCTGATCTCGGCACCGCAAAAGGGCTGGTCGGCCTCGCCGGCGGCCGGGATCGTGGTGCTTGGCCCGCGCGGGGAAGAGCGGCTGGCGGCAACGAAATCGTCAAGTTTCGCGCTGGATCTGGCGAAATGGCGGGCGATCATGGCGGCCTATGAGGGTGGCGGCCATGCCTATCACGCCACCATGCCGACCGATGCGATCATTGGCCTGCGCGATGCCATGGCCGAGACCAAGGCGATGGGGTTCGAGGCGGCCAAGGCGGCGCAATGGGCGCTGGGCCGCGCGGTGCGGGCGCTGCTGGAGGGGCGGGGCGTGACCTCGGTTGCCGCGACGGGCTATCAGGCGCCGGGGGTTGTCGTCAGCTACACGGATGACCCCGACATTCAGAACGGCAGCAAGTTCAAGGCCTTGGGGATGCAGATTGCCGCCGGTGTGCCACTTCAGGTGGGCGAGGGCGAGGGGTTCCGCACCTTCCGGCTCGGCCTGTTCGGGCTGGACAAGCTGGCCGATGTGGATGCCACCGTGGCGCGGCTGCGGCGCGGGGTTGAGGCGGTTCTTTAACCGCCTCAGGCCGCCAACAGGACCAGCGTTTCCCGCCGGCTGAGGCTGCGGCGCGACAGGTCGGCGGCCTGCCAGGGCGCTTCGGGGAAGATTGCGGCGATTTCGGCCTGCGCTTCGGCGTCCAGCGTCTCCATCGTCTCGCGGCCCAGATGCAGGCTTTCGGCGGGGGCGCCTTCGGCCAGCAGGATTTCGTGCCGGTCAAGCAGGATGTGGAAATATTCGGCGCGCGGGCGCGGTTCGACCGTGACCGCCTTGCCATCGACCAGAAACTTGGCGGGCACCAGAACCTCGGCCTCGCCGAACAGCATTTCGGCCATCGCGCCGGTCACCAGAAGCCGGTGGTTGGGCGACACCAGCAGGTCGCGCCCATTGCCCAGATGCCCCGCCCCGATGCGCACCGGCGCCAGCGCGCCCTGACCGGCGACGGGGCTGGAACCGACCCAGCGGATCGGCTGGGCCCCGTGATCCAGCGTTTCCACCAGATCGCCCGCCGCCAGATCCTCGACCCGGCGCGGCCCCTGCGGCGTGGCGATGCGGGTGCCGCGCAGGAAGCAAACCACGCCGGGGGTGATGGTCAGATCGGGGATCTCGGCCGACTGGCCGTTGCCGGTGTAGGTGGACTGGCCCTGCCGGTAGTAAAGCGGCGTTCCGGCCGGCGGGGCGGTGCCAAGGAAGGTCACGCCCACGACCGTGGTGTTGTAGCCAACCGTCACCGACACGCCGACCATGGTATAGACATTGCCCGCCGCATCGAACAGCGTGACATGGTATTCATCCTCGACATAGACCGGCGGGGGCGACTGCCAGCGCAACTCGGTGGTGTTCGGGGTGTAGGTCGTGCCGCCGATGGTCACCGGCGCTGTCAGCCGCTGGTCGGTCACGATGGCGCCGTTCACCGGATCGTCAGTCAGCACGCCGTTGGAATCGCTGAAAGTCAGCGTCACGCCGCCCGAAGCCGGGCCGAAGGTCAGCACCAGATTGTCAGGATTTTCCCAGCTGAACGCATCGCCCCAAAGGGCGTTGGTCAGCGGATTGCCGTTGCGCGGCGCATCTCCATCCTCGGCAAGGATCGAAACGCTCGCGACCGAATGGATCGTGAGGCTTGCCATGACCTGTTCTTTTTCTGCTCGTTTTGGTCAAGCTAGGCAGGAACAGAGGCAATTTCATGGCCTTAGGGCCGAAAGGGGCGGATTTTCCGCCGGGGCGTGGCCATTGTCCCACAGTTCAGCGCACGCCAAGCCCCACGCGCATCAGGGTTTTCCGCACCGGTGCCAGCGAATAAAGCGCATTCAGCCCCGCTGCCCGGAAATCGCGCAAGGCGGGTGCGGCCAGCATCGAGGCGCGGTTCAGCGCGTCGATGCCGGTGACGCGGGCCTGCACCTCAAGGTGGCGGCGGCGGTGATAGGCGTCGAGCATCGCGCGGCTGCCCAGATCGGCGGGGGTGGCGGTGGCAAGGTCGATCAGGGCGCGCAGATCGGCAAGGCTCATGTTCAGGCCCTGCGCGCCGATGGGCGGCACGACGTGCGCGGCTTCGGCGATCAGGGCCAGCCGTTCGCCGGCCATCCGCGCGGCGATCTGGCTGATGATCGGCCAGACGGTGCGTTCCGACATCAGCGTCAGCGGGCCAAGGATGCCGCAGGACCGTTCGTTCATCGCGGCCTCGAACTCGGCCACCGGCAGGGCGGCAAGGCGGGCGACCTCGGGGCCTTTCTCCATCCAGACCACCGCCGAAGAGGGGCGGCCGTCGCGGTCGGGCAGGGGGACAAGGGTGAAAGGCCCGCCCGAGCGGTGAATCTCGGTCGAGACATTGGCGTGCGGAACCGGATGCGTCGTTGCGAAGGCCAGCGCCTTCTGGCCATAGCGGATGGTTTTCACCGGGATGCCGGCGGCCTGCCGCATTGGCGAATTGCGCCCATCGGCGGCAACCACCAGCCGCGCTGCCACGCGCCGGCCATCGGACAGCGTCACCAGCGCCTCGCCTTCCCGGGTGAAAAGGTTGGTGGTGGCCACGCCGGGCAGGAAGGTCACGCCGGGCAGCTCGGCCAGCCGCGCCACCATCTCGCGCCGCAGAAGCCAGTTGGGCAGGTTCCAGCCAAAGGGCTGGTCCGAGATGTCGGCGGCGTCGAAATCCTTGATGACGCGCGGCTCGGCCACCGGCCCGCCCGCGTCGATGATCCGCATGATCTGCAGGGGCGCCGCGTGGGGTTCCAGCCGCGACCACAGACCAGCGGCCTCAAGCACCGGGATCGAGGGTTGCAGGAAGGCCGTGGTGCGCTGGTCGGCGCCGGCGGCATCGCGCTCGGTCACCGGGGGGGCGGGATCGGCGCAGATCACCGAAAACCCGGCCGAGGCAAAGGCGGCGGCGGCCGTCAACCCGGCGACACCGCCGCCGGATACCAGAATGTCGGTGCTGATGCGGTCCATCGCGGCCCCCTGATTTCAGGGCGAATTTAGGCCCTGCGGACAGGAAAGCGAAGGGACAAAGCGGCGCACCCGCGCCGCAGGGGAGTCAGGGCCAGGTGATCCAGACGAAGATGATGAACATCACCGGCACCAGCGCCAGCGCCGTCAGCGTCAGCACCATGATGCCCCAGGTCTTGATGGCCAGCACCAGAACCGTCAGCGCAATCACCAGCAGGTAGAAGATCAGGTCGATATCGCGGCCGACGGCGCGCGAGATCGGGCCGATCAGCGGCAGGCGCGACATCAGGCCGGGGGCGGGAAGGGGTTCGGAAAGCGACATCTGTGATTCCTCTTTGACGGGTCACAGATGGGGCTTTCGCCGCCCCGCGACGAGGGGGCGGTATGTCGCGGGGCAGGTTGTCGCAGGCCGTTCAGCCGAGCAGCGCCAGGAAATCGGCCAGTTCGTCGGTGTGGTGGTGGATATGCTCGGCCGGTTCGGCCCGGGGGGCGACATGGACGGTGCGCATCCCCAGCGCATGGGGCACCCGCAGGTTGCGCGCGTCATCTTCGAACATCGCGGCGCGGCCGGGCGACAGACCATCGGCGGCAAAGACAGCCTCGAACGCCTCCCGCTCGGGTTTGGGGCGGAAGCCGGCATGTTCCACACCATAGACCGCATCGAAAAGGCCGGTCAGACCCCGCGCCTCTAGCACGCGGTGGGCATAGGGTTCGCAGGCGTTGGTATAGACGATCCGGCGGCCGGGCAGATCGGCGATCCGCGCCGCCAGTTCGGGATCGGCGGGCAGGGCGGAAAAGTCGATATCGTGGACCTCATGCAGATAGGGCCCCGGATCGACGCCATGTTCGCGCATCAGGCCGGCCAGCGTGGTGCCGTAGCTTTCCCAGTAGTGCCGGCGCAGGCGGTCGGCTTCGTCGCGGCTGACTGACAGCGCCTCCATCACCCAGCGGGTCATCCTGACCTCGATCTGGTCGAACAGCCGGTAGCGCGGCGGATAAAGCGTATTGTCCAGGTCGAAGACCCAGGTATCGACATGCTGGAAGTTCTGCCTGACCATGGCGCCAAGATAGGCCGCCGCCGGGGTGCGCGCAATCGTGCCATTGCGCGGGCCGCGAAAGCGGATAGTCTCGCGCCGCGAAGGAGGACCCGCGCGTGCAGAAGGATGCCTATACCCTGATCCTGGACGGGATCGAACGGGGGGACTGGAAGCCGGGTGACCGGCTGGTGGAATCCGAACTGGCCGAGCGGCTGGGCGTCAGCCGCACGCCGGTGCGCGAGGCCCTGCAGCGGCTGGAAACCCAGGGCATGCTGGCGCGCGACGGGCGCAGCCTGATCGTCGCCTCGCTGGACCACAACCAGCTGGCCGAGCTTTACACCGTGCGGACCGAGCTTGAGGGGCTGGCCGCCCGTCTGGCCGCCCGCCATGCAACCGAGGAAGAGGTGCGCGTTCTGCGCGGCATGGTCGAGGACGACCGCAAGCTTCTGGGCGGCGATCCGCGGGCGCTGGCGCGGGCGAACAAGCGGTTCCACCGGCTGATCCATCTGGCCAGCCACAACCGCTTTCTGGTGCAGCAGCTGGATCTGGTGAACCGCTCGATGGCGCTGATGGCCACGACCTCTTTCGCGGCCGAGGGGCGCGACGAGGTGGCGCTGGCCGAACATGACCAGATCATCCGCGCGATCGAGGCGCATGACGGCGAGGCGGCTTATCAGGCGCTGAAATCCCACATCTCCAAGGCCTTCGAAACCCGGCTGCGGGTGGATGCGGGTGAGCTGAAGACGCGCTAGGGCGGATCGCGTTCAATCTGATTCAGACTGAACGCGATCCAAGACAGGCAAGCCCTTGGAAATGTTGCGCATCTCATTCAATCAGGTGAACCTGATTGAATGAGATGCGCTCTAGCCGCCGGCATCGAACAGGCCGTGGTGCGTCTTGTCCCACCAGAACGGGCGGGTCAGCATTTCCCATGCGGCCTTCCAGGCGGCGGCGGTGGCCATGACGTGATAAAGCGACAGCGTCGGCACCCACAGCGGGCTGAGCCCGTGGGCCGTGCGGCGCAAACCGGCGATGGCGAAGGTGATGGTCAGCCCTTCCACCGCGAAAAAGGTGATCCACAGCACCCGGAAGGCCACCGGCCCCAGCAGGGCCTCAACCGGATGGCCCACCTCCAGCGGCACCAGCCAGAACGCCCACAGGAAGGGCGCCGTCAGGGCCTGCAGGACCGACCCCAGCAGCAGAAGCTGCACCCCCAGAAACCGCCGCACCCCCAACTCGCGCCAAAGCCGTGCGGGGTCACGCATATGGGTCAGCCAGGTCATCATGAAGCCCTTGATCCAGCGTGACCGCTGCTTGATCCAGGGCCGAGCTCGGCAATTCGCCTCTTCGAACGTGGTGCTGTCCAGAAGCTCGGTCACATAGCCGTGGCGGGCTAGGCGGATGCCCAGATCGGCATCCTCGGTGACGTTGCAGGCGTCCCAGCGCCCCAGCTTCTCCAGCACCTCACGCCGGAAGAACAGCGTCGTTCCCCCCAAAGGCACCGCCAGACCCAGCTGGGCGACCCCAGGCAGGAACAGGCGGAACCAGGCGGCATATTCCACCGTGAAGCAGCGCGACAGCCAGTTGACGCGGGGGTTGTAGTAGTCAAGCCGCCCCTGAAGGCAGGCCACCTCGGGGCCGCGGGCGTGGAAATGCGCGACCATCTTCTGCAACTGGTCCGGTTCCGGCGCGTCTTCGGCGTCATAAACCCCCACCAGACTGCCCCGGCAGAAATCCAGCGCATGGTTCAGGGCGCGCGGCTTGGTGCGGATGGGGCCGTTGGGCACCGCGACAACCCGCATCCACCCGGGCAGGCCGGCGCGGGCAAGGGCCGCACGGGTCAGGTGATCGTCGGCCTCGACCACCAGCAGCACATCCAGCAGCGCGCGGGGGTAGTCCAGCCGGTCCAGCCGGGCGACCAGCCGGGCGGCGATGTCAGCCTCATGATACAGCGCCACCATGATCGACACGGTCGGCAGCCGCGCCAGAGTGACCGGCGACGGCGGCGGGCGCGCGGTCAGCACCCGGACCCAGGCGGCAAGTTTCAGCAGCGAAAAGCCAAGCGTTGCCAGAACCGCGATGCCCGTCATCACGGCCAGGACCGCCAGCGGCGCCAGCGCGGTGGCAAGCACCAGCAGCGCCAGTCCGACAACGGCAACAGCCCGCACCCGGCCCAAGCGGTAGCTGCGGCAGCTTTCCGGCTCCGCGACGCTGGTTTCGGCCCGCAGCGCCAGCGCCGGCCCCCGCATCCGCATCAGCGCTGCCTCGATCTCATCCGCCGGGCACAGCGCCGGGACGACCGGACCGAGGGCCGCCGTCAGCCGTGGCAGGTGGCGCAGAAAGACCTCGGCCGAGGGGGCGGCGACCACGGTCTGCCCCGCAACCTGGCGCCAGGGCAGCAGGCCGGATGCCAGACAGAAGGTCACGCCCAGACGGTCGGTCAGCTGCGGATCGGGCGGATGGGCCCTTGGGTGCAGCGTCCACTGCGCCGCGCCCGCGCCGGCCGGCTGCGCCGGGGGCGCAGGCAGCAGGGCAGTGTGCAGCGGCAAGACAGACATACCCCCTCCGTTCCGGCCCGCCGAGGATCGGCGGAACTGGTTAAGACGGGGTTAACCGGGACGGAGCAGGCTGCAGCGCCTCAGGCGGCGCGGCGGGCCTTCATCGCGGCGGCAAACCGCTCGAACAGATAAAAGCTGTCCTGCGGGCCGGGGCTGGCCTCGGGGTGGTACTGCACCGAGTAGATCGGCTTGCCTTCCACCGCGATGCCGCAGTTCGACCCGTCGAACAGGCTGACATGGGTTTCGGCCACGCCCGCCGGCAGGGTCTGGCTGTCCACGGTGAAGCCGTGGTTCATCGAGGTGATTTCCACCTTGCCCGTCGTCAGGTCTTTCACCGGATGGTTGGCACCGTGGTGGCCGTGGTTCATCTTGACGGTCTTCGCCCCCAAGGCCAGCGCCAGCATCTGATGGCCAAGGCAGATGCCGAAGAGCGGCAGGTCACGTTGCAGCACACCCTTGATCATCGGCACGGCATATTCGCCGGTCGCCGCCGGGTCGCCCGGACCGTTCGACAGGAAGACGCCTTCGGGGTTGTGGGCCAGCACCTCTTCCGCGGTGGCGGTGGCGGGCAGCACGGTTACCTCGCAGCCGACCGAAGCCAGGCAGCGCAGGATGTTGCGCTTGGCGCCATAGTCAACGGCAACCACGCGAAAACCTGCGCCTTCGCGCCGGCTGTAGCCCTGCGGCCAGGCCCAGCGCATTTCATCCCAGCGATAGCTTTGCGCGCAGGTCACGTCCTTGGCCAGATCCAGCCCGACAAGGCCCTTCCACGCCCGCGCTTTGGCGACCAGCGCGGCAATGTCGAACTTGCCTTCGGGGTCATGGGCCAGCGCGACATGCGGCGCGCCTTGCTGGCGGATGGCGCGGGTCAGCCGCCGGGTGTCGATGCCGCCGATGCCGATGCGGCCGATCTTGACCAGCCAGTCCGTCAGCTCACCCGCGGCGCGCCAGTTCGACGGTTCGGTCGGGTCCCATTTCACCACCATGCCGGCGGCGGCGGGGGTGGCGGTTTCGTCATCCTCGGGCGTCACGCCGACATTGCCGATATGGGGGAAGGTGAAGGTAACGACCTGCCCGGCATAGGACGGGTCTGTCATGATCTCCTGATAGCCGGTCATCGCGGTGTTGAAGACCAGCTCGGCCACGGTTTCCCCCGTGGCCCCAAAGCCCTTGCCGTAAAAGACGGTTCCGTCGGCCAGGGCAAGGCAGGCGGTCGGGTGGGCGGCGGGGATGGGCATCAGGCGACTCCCTTCGGGCAAATTGGCGGGAAACTAAGGG
>JACZKR010000097.1 GCA_014859945.1 Paracoccaceae bacterium
CTGTATAAGGCCCCATCCTTTCCGCAATTCCACGCAACGGCGCAGCCTCTCGTGGTCGGGCCGCGGGAAGGTTGGCCCGGCCTATGAAATGCGCCACGAACTGAACTGGAGTGCACATGCCGCTTTACGAGCATGTTTTCATCTCGCGTCAGGACCTGTCCAACGCGCAGGCCGAAGGCCTTGTGGAACACTTCTCGACGGTTCTCGCAGACAACGGCGGCAAGGTCGTCGAAAGCGAGTACTGGGGCGTGAAGACCATGGCCTACAAGATCAACAAGAACCGCAAGGGCCACTATGCCCTGCTCAAGTCGGACGCTCCCGCGGCCGCCGTGCAGGAAATGGAACGCCTGATGCGTCTGCATGACGACGTGATGCGCGTCCTGACCATCAAGGTCGACAAGCATGGCGAGGGCCCCTCGGTCCAGATGCAGAAGCGCGACGACCGCGAGCGCGGTGATCGTGGCGACCGTCCGGAAGGCGGCTTTGGCGGCGAACGCCGTGAGCGTCCTTCCTTCGGCGACCGCCCCGAGCGCAGCGAACGCCCCAGCTTCCGCCGTTGATCTGAAAGGACTGTAAACCATGGCGAACAAACCGTTTTTCCGCCGCCGCAAGGTTTGCCCCTTCTCGGGCGACAATGCTCCGGCGATCGACTACAAGGACACGCGCCTGCTGCAGCGTTACATCTCGGAACGCGGCAAGATCGTGCCCTCGCGCATCACCGCCGTCTCGGCCAAGAAGCAGCGCGAACTGGCCACGGCCATCAAGCGCGCCCGTTTCCTGGCGCTTCTGCCCTACGCCGTGAAATAAGGAGCACATGACATGCAAGTGATCCTGCTTCAGCGCGTGGCCAAGCTTGGCCAGATGGGCGAAGTCGTGAACGTCAAGGACGGCTACGCCCGCAACTACCTGTTGCCGCAAGGCAAGGCGCTGCGCGCGAACGAAGCCAACATCAAGTCGTTCGAAGCCAAGAAGGTCCAGCTTGAGGCCCAGAACCTTGAAACCAAGAAGGAAGCCGAGGCCGCCGGTGCGCGCCTGGACGGCCAGACCTTCGTGGTGATTCGTTCGGCCTCGGATGCCGGCGCGCTTTACGGTTCGGTTACCGGCCGTGACGCGGCCGAAGCCGCCGATGCCGCGGGCTTCACCTTCAAGCGCGACCAGGTCGTGCTGGACCGTCCGATCAAGGACCTGGGACTGCACACCGTTTCGGTCGTGCTGCACCCCGAAGTCACCGTGAAGATCCGCCTGAACGTCGCCCGTTCGGTGGAAGAAGCCGCGCTGCAGGCTTCGGGCAAGTCGATCCAGGAACTGGCGGCCGAAGCCGAAGCGGCGGCCGAATTCGAGATCGCCGAACTGTTCGACGATATCGGCGCGGCCGGGAACGACGAATAAACCCATTCCCTTGCGGGAAAAGGACGCGCCCGGGGCAACCCGGGCGCGTTTTTCATTTGGGTCCAGCCGGCGCTAGGCAGGGGACGGGGCGCCATGCTAGCCTGCCGCGCAAGGCCCCCGGGCCGGAATTTCCAGCACCCCCTTTCCATCACCGGAGCATTTGATGAGCCTTGTTCAGGGAACCCCCCACCCCGACAGCCGCAGCGGCACCACCGACCATGATACGATCCTTGGCCTTGGCGGCGACGATGCGCTGTTCGGCGATGACGGGAACGACACGATCTATGGCCACACTGGCAACGATTTCCTCAGCGGCGACGACGGCAACGACCTGCTGATCGGCGGCAACGGCAATGACACGATCTATGGCGGCTCGGGGCTGGATACCGCCTATGGCGGCAACGGCAACGATATCATCCTTCTGACCGATCCGGTCTATACCGGCGGCGGCAGTGCCTATGGCGGGGCGGGCAATGACGCCTTCATCCTGACCGGCACCGACGACGCGCTGATCCGCGGCGGCAAGGGCATCGACGTGATGGTGCTGGCCTGGCTTGAGGAACACCTTGGCGCCGTCGATGTCAGCATCTCGCCCGCCGCCGGGCTGCGCGCCGGCACCACCAGCGGGCTGACGGTGGATTTCGCCTCGATCGAGCAACTGGTGCTGTATTCGGGCAACGGCGATGACAGCGTGATCGGCGGGGCGCGGCAGGACTTCATCTCGGTCGCGCGCGGCGCCAATCAGGTCGATGCCGGCGGCGGCCGCGACTTCGTGACCTATGAGATCGGTGAGGCCAACACCCTGGCCGGCGGCAACGGTCAGGACACGCTTGAGGCGCGGGTGACCGACCGGGCGATGTATTTCATCGTCAATCAGGGCGCGGGCACGGTGGACGACGGCCATCTGTCCGACATCTCGGGCTTTGAAACCTATGTGCTGCGCGGCGGCGACGGCAATGACATCGTCGCGCTGGATACGGGCAACGACTATTTCGAGGGCGGCCGGGGTGAGGATACCGCCTCGGGGCGCGAGGGGGCCGACACGCTCTGGGGCGATGACGGCAACGACCTGCTGATGGGCGACGCCGGCGCCGACCTTCTGAAGGGCGGGCGCGGCAACGATGACCTGCAGGGCGGCAGCGGCAATGACCGGCTGTGGGGCGGCAACGGCGACGACACGCTGACCGGCGGCGAGGATGATGATTTTCTGGCCGGCCAGCAGGGCAATGACCTGATCGACGGTGGGGCCGGCAATGACCGCATCCGGCTAGAACTGGGCAATGACACGGCGACGGGCGGTCTGGGCGCCGATACCTTCATCTTCGCGGCCTCGGGCATCGGCAACCATCTGATCACCGATTTCACCAGCGGCGAGGACAGCCTGCAGTTCGAGGCGGCGCTGCTGCAGTTCGGCCCCGGCCCCGGCGCGCTGGACCCGGCGCTGCTGAACACCGGGGCGGCGGTGGGGGGTGATGCGCAGTTCGTGGTGATCTACGATGCCGGCACCGACGAGACGCGGCTGATCTGGGACCCGAACGGCGACGATCCGGCCGGCGGCGTCTATGCCATCGCGCGGTTCGACGGCAACGTGGCGCTGGCCGCCTCGGACATTCTGGTGATCTGAGAAGGCCGGAAGCGGCAACGCCCGTCGCAAACCGGCCAGCCCCGGCGGGGCGGCCGGCTAGATTGCCGGCATGACCCGCCGCAGCACCCTGTCCGGTATCCTGTTCCTGCTTGCCGGGATCGCCGTCTTTTCGGTGCAGGATCTGATCCTCAAGCGGCTGTCGGGCGATTACCCGCTGCATCAGGCCATGGTGCTGCGCAGCGCCACGGCGATTCCGTTCCTGCTGATGCTGGTCCACCGGTCGGGCGGCTGGCCCAGCCTGTTCAACCGTGGCACGCGCTGGATGATCGCGCGGGGGCTGGTGATGTTTCTGGCCTATACCGCCTATTACCTTGCCCTGCCGGCGCTGCCGATTGCCACGACCGTCTCGCTTTACTTCTCGGCGCCGCTCTTCATCACCGTGCTGTCGGTGCTGCTGCTGGGTGAGAAGGTGTCGGGCCTGCGCTGGCTGGCGGTGCTGGCGGGCTTTGCCGGGGTGCTGGTGATGGTGCGGCCGGGGCGTGAGCTGTTCGAATGGGCGGCCCTGCTGCCGGTGATTTCGGGCATGGCCTATGGGCTGTCGATGATCGTGGCGCGGCTGATGGGCGAAAGCCAGACGGCGGCGGCGCAGGCCTTCTGGGGCAATGCGGTGTTCCTGTGTCTGGCGGCGGCCATGGCGCTGACGCTGGGCGACGGCGAACTCGCGGCGGGGGCGCATCCCAGCCTGGCCTTCCTGATGCGGCCCTGGGTGATGCCCACCGGCCTTGATCTGGCGCTGATGATGGGCTGCGGGGTGATTGCCGCGGCGGGGCTGGTGCTGTTGACACAGGCCTACCGGATTGCCGAGGCGAATGCTGTGGCGCCCTTTGAATATTCGGCGATGATCTGGGGCCTCCTCTGGGGCTGGCTGGCCTTCGGCGACTGGCCGGTGGCGCTGGACTGGGCGGGTATCGCCATCATCACCGGGGCGGGGCTGGCGGTGGTCTATGCCCCTGCCCCGGCGCCCACGGCGGCCCGCGACGCGGCAAGCTGAGCGGCAAAGGCCGGCCGCGCCGGGTCTGCCCCCGAAGGCAGGGCGCCCACCACGGCTTCGGCCCAGTCCAGATAGGCCAGACGGCGGGCCAGCGGCCAGTCGGCGGGGGGCGAAAGCTGCAGCGCACGTATGTTCGACAGCTTGTCGCAGATCTTCACCAGCGCGGCGCGCGGCGATTTGTGCGGCGCATGCACCTGTTGCAGCCGCTTGCGTTCGGCCTTGGGCAGCGCCTTGTCATCGGTCAGTTCGGCCACCACGGCGGCGATTTCCGCCCCGAAGCGCGCGGCCAGATCGGCTTGGGTCACGCCGCAATCTTCCACCGTGTCATGCAGCCAGGCGGCGGCCACCGCCACCGCATCACCGCCGAATGCCGCGACCAGCGCGGCCACCTCTTCCAGATGCACGAAATAGGGTTCCTGTGCCGCACCCTTGCGCAGCTGCCCGGCATGGGCGGCCTTGGCAAAGGCGCGGGCGTCCGGTGTCATGTCCATGGGTCCTCCATGCCGACAGGCCGCCGGAAAGCTTTGGGCGGGGATCGGCCGATGATGTGGGGAAGCGGGCAAGGCCCGCGCGCGCATGATGCGCCCCGGACGCGCCGGCGGCAAGCGCAAAGCAAAAGGCCGCCCCCGAAGGAGCGGCCCCGCAATCGCGGCAAACCGCGATCAGATTTCGTCCAGCGCCTCGACGGCTTTCTGAAGGTCTTCCTTGCCGACTTCCTTCTCGGTCACGGTGGCCAGACCCATGATGTGGTCAACCACCTTGTCCTCATAAAGCGGCGCGCGCAGCTGCTGCTGCATCTGCTGGTTCTTCTGCACGAATTCGAAGAACTGACGCTCCTGCCCCGGATACTGGCGGGCGGCGGCCAGAACGGCCTGCGTCATCTCGGCGTCGGTCACGGTGACCTCGGCCTTGCGGCCGACTTCGGCCAAGAGCAGGCCAAGGCGCACGCGGCGTTCGGCCAGCGACTTGTGTTCGTCGGTGGGGGTCACATCGCCGTGGTCATGGCCGTGGTGGTCGGGGTTTTCCTCGTGCCACAGCTGATGGGCGATCTGGGCGGCCTCGGCCTCGACCAGACGGGCCGGCAGGTCGAACTTGACCTGCGCATCCAGCTGATCCAGCAGCGCACGCTTCAGGACGGCGCGGCTGGCGCCCTTGTATTCGGCTTCCAGACGCTCGGCCACCTGACCCTTCAGCGCGGCAAGGTCTTCGGCGCCGAACTTCTTGGCCAGCTCGTCGTCGATCTCGGCCGCCTTGGGTTCGCGGACTTCCTTGACGGTGCATTCGAAGACCGCGGCCTTGCCGGCCAGATGGGCGGCGCCGTAGTTTTCGGGGAAGGACACTTCAACCTTCACTTCTTCGCCGGTCTTGGCGCCGATCAGCTGATCTTCAAAGCCCGGGATGAAGCTGTTCGAGCCGAGGACCAGAGGATAATCCTCGCCCGAGCCGCCTTCGAAATAGTCGCCGTCAACCGAACCCTTGAAGTCGATCACGACCTGATCGCCCTTCTTGGCCTTCTGGGCCTTCTTCTTCGGCTCGAAGGACTGGGCCGAGGAGGCCAGGTTCTTCAGCGCCTCTTCCACGTCGGCTTCGGCGGCCTTGACCACCAGACGCTCCAGCGTGATGCCCGAGGTGTTGACATCGGGAATGGGCGGCAGGGCTTCATAGGTCATCTCGACCACGACATCCTGACCTTCGGCCCAGGTTTCGCCGCCGACCATCTTGACCTCGGGCTGCAGCGCCGGGCGGTCGCCGGTGGCGTCGAAGTGATCCTTCATCGCCCCGTCGATCGCGTCCTGCATTGCATCGCCCAGAAGGCGCTGGCCGAACTGCTTTTTCAGGATCGCCAGCGGCACCTTGCCCTTGCGGAAGCCCTTGATCTCGATCTCGGGCTGCGCCTCGACCAGCTTTTCCTGCACCTTGGCGTCAAGCTCGGCGGCCGTCACCGTGATGGTGTAGCCGCGCTTCAGGCCGTCTTTCAGGGTCTCGGTGACCTGCATGTGTTCGTCCTTCTCATCCCAATCTGGTGCGGGTGAAGGGACTTGAACCCCCACGCCCTGCGGCGCCGGAACCTAAATCCGGTGCGTCTGCCAATTCCGCCACACCCGCAAAACTCCGCATGGCCCCGACCGGCCCACCGCAGGGGGCAGGCGGACAAGGCCATGCAAATCCGCGCCCTTCTATCAAAGCCCATGGCGGGATGCGAGAGGAAAAAGAACCCCCTGCAAAGGCCGCACGCGGGGCGAAAGAAGGCTGTGCATTCAGCGTTTCTTCACCTATCGTGGCGGAAAAAGAACAAACGACCGAGGCAGGAAAATGACCCAGAATCTTCTGGTGCGGGGCACCCCCACGGGCCCCGGACTTGCGGCATGGACGGCGGATGCAGGCGTGCTGGAAGGCACGCCGGTGCTGACGCCCGGGGGCGAGATTGCCGTTGAACATCTGGCGCCCGGCGACGCGGTGGTGACGCGCGCCGGTCTGCGGCGGCTGGTGGCGGTTGAGGTGGCGGAAGGGGCGCTGCGCCCGGTGGTGCGGATTGCGCCCCGCAGTTTCGGCGGCGGCCGGCCCGAGGCCGAGGTGACGGTGGCCCCCGGCCAGAAGGTGCTGATCCGCGACTGGCGGGCGCGGGCGCTCTGGGGCAAGGCGCAGCTTGCCGTGCCCGCCCTGCGCCTTGCCGACGGCGAGATGGTGCGCCGCGGCATGGCGCGCGGCCGCCTTCTGCGCCTGCGCTTCGCCGAGGAAGCGGTGATCTACGCCGGCGGGGTGGAACTGGCGTTCTGACGGGCCGGGATGGGGCGTGGGGATCACGCAGCCCACGGTGTCCGGGCGGGAAAAGGCGAGGCACTGCCTCGCCCCCGCCCGCTGGTGCGGGTTCAAACGGAAACGGTGCGGCACGAGCAACGAAAGGCCAGCGCCCGACCCGGCGGGCGAGGAGCGCCCGCCGGTGGCGGGGCGGGCGCTGGCCGGGCCTTTGAGGCCCGACCGGTGAAGCTTGCCGATGGTGCGCGGTGGCGAAGGCGATGGCCATCGCCATGCTGGCGGGGAATGGTGCGTGTGAACACGCACCCTACGCAGCCCGCATTGTGCGGGCGGGAAAAGGCGAGGCACTGCCTCGCCCCGCCCGCGTGTTACGGTTCGGCCGGAGTCAGTGCGGCACGAGCCACGAGAGGCCGGCGCCTGCCCCGGCGGGCGAGAAGCGCCCGCCGGGGCGGGCGCTGGCCGGGCCTTTGAGGCCCGACCTCGCAAGCCGAAACGTTGGGAAGTGGCGAAGGCGATGGCCTTCGCCACGGTGAGGGGCGGCGACGGTGCGTGTGAACACGCACCCTACAGGGCGTTGCGGGATGAAGTTCGGGTGCGATGCGGCGCGCTCAGCCCTTCGTCACGTCATGGCCGTAAAGCCAGTCATAGCGCGCCAGCGCCGCACCGGGGGCGATCAGGCCGCCAAGGCGCAGCGCGGCGTGGGCCAGCGGGCGGACCGCGCCCGACAGGTGGTAGGCCCGGGCATTGGCGTTGGCGGCGGCCACGATCCGCTCGCACC
>JACZKR010000098.1 GCA_014859945.1 Paracoccaceae bacterium
GCCCGGGCGCTGGCGCAGGACACGCCGCTGTTGCTGGCCGATGAGCCGGTGGCGGGGCTGGACCCCGAGGCGCAGCTGCGCACGATGGAGGTCTTCCGGGCGCTGGCGGCCGAGGGGCGGGGGGTGGTGGCCTCGGTCCACGATCTGGGGCTGGCGGCGCGGGCCTGCTCGCGTCTGGTGATGATGCACCGGGGCCGCGTGGTGGCCGATGGCCCGCCGCGTGAGGTGCTGTCGGAAACCCATCTGGCCGATGTTTTCGGCGTGCGCGGTTTTCACAGTGAAACTGCCGATGGCCCGGTGTTTCAGCCGATGGGGCTGGTGCGATGAGCCTGACGCTGGATCGTCCCTGGCTGCGGATGGATCTGGGCCGGCCTATGCGGGTGCTGAGCTGGGCACCCCATGGCGCGGGCTATACCACGGCGGGCGCCATCCTGTGGCGCGAGGTGAAGAACGCCGATCTGACCCCCGGTTTCGATGCCGAAAGCTGGCTGTCGGCGCAGATGCCCGAAGGCGCGGTGGGCATGCTGACCTCACGCGATATCGGCACCCATCATCAGGCCCGGGCCGAGGTGGAGGGGATCGCCGTCTGGTGCGTGGCGACGGTCGGCCTGTCAAATGCCGAAAGCGTCGGGCACCGGCTGCCGTGGCACAGCGCCGATTACGGCACGATCAATCTGGGCATCCGGCTGGATGCCGGGCTGACCGAAGCCGCGCAGCTTGAGGCGATGTCCATAGCCGTTCAGGCGCGCACCGCCGGGGTGATCTCGGCGGGGCTGATGCTGGCGACCGGGCCCGCCACCGGCACCGGCACCGATTGCGTGGCGCTGGCCTGCGATGCCGGGCCGGGGCGTTACGCGGGCCTGCACACGCCGGTGGGTGAGGCGCTGGGGGCGGCCGTGTTGCAGGCCGTGGGTCAGGCCAGCCGCGCCTGGGTGGTCTGGCGCGAGGCCGAGCGGGCAAGGCGGGCCGGCGGATGAGCTATTCCCGCATCGTCTGCCTGACCGAGGAAACGGTTGAGACCCTCTATCTGCTGGGGCAGGAGGAGCGGATCGTCGGCGTCACCGGCTATGCGGTGCGCCCGGCGCGGGTGCGGCGCGAAAAGCCGCGCGTCGGCGCCTTCACCAGCGCCGATGTGCCGAAGATCCTGTCGCTGCGCCCCGATCTGGTGCTGACGTTTTCCGACCTTCAGGCCGATATCGCCGCCGATCTGATCCGCGCCGGGGTCGAGGTGCATGCCTTCAACCATCGCGATGTGGCGGGCATCCTGCGGATGATCACGGTTCTGGGCGCGCTGACCGGGGCTGATGGCCAGGCGGCGGAACTGGTGGCGGGGTATGAGGCCCGCATCGCCGCCCTGCGCGCCACCCCGCGCCCGCACCGGCCGAGGGTCTTTGTCGAGGAATGGGATGAGCCGATCATCTCGGGCATCGGCTGGGTCTCGGAACTGGTGGGGATCGCCGGGGGCGAGGATGTGTTTGCGGAACTGGCGGGTGAGAAGCTGGCGAAAAACCGCATCCTGCTGCCCGAAGCGGTGCCGCCCCGCGCGCCCGAGGTGATTCTGGCCAGCTGGTGCGGCAAGAAGGTGGTGCACGCCCGCATCGCCGCCCGCCCGGGATGGAGCGCGGTGCCGGCGGTGCGCGACGGCCGGATCTTTGAGATCAAGTCGCCCCTGATCCTCGCCCCCGGCCCGGCGGCGCTGGGAGAGGGGCTGGACGCGATCCTGGCGGCGCTCTGGCCGGGCGAGGCGGGGTGAAGGGGGCTTCCGGGCGCAGGAGATGTGCTTCCCGATGACCCTGACCCCGGCCATCGCCGGGGTCACTCGGCGCGGG
>JACZKR010000099.1 GCA_014859945.1 Paracoccaceae bacterium
ATGCGCCCGCCCGCCGGGGGGCACGCCGCCCGGCCCGCCCTCACCGGCGGCGGCGGCGATTTCGGCCTGGGCGATGCGCAGCGCCTCTTCGGCCTTGGCGGCAAGGGCCGGCAGGCCATTGGCCAGCGCATAGGCCCGAAGGTCCCGCAGCACGTCGAAGATCCAGTCGTGGCGCATGGCAGGTCCGCGGAAGTTGGCTTTGCGCGAACCTTAGCACCGGCGCGGGGGAAGTTAGTATCCCGCATGGGCGCAAAAACGCCCCGTCCGGTATTTCAGCAAGAACTTGCCGCGCCTTCGGGCGGAAGGCGCGGCATCTGGGGCAACGGGGTGGCATCGCGGGCGGCGTCAGAGGCCGCGGCTGGCCTCAAGCGTATCCTCGAAGGTGCGCAGCCCGGTGCGGGGCGCCTGCACCAGCACGGCCATGTTGCCGGGCTTGTGCTGGTTTTTGCGCATCAGCATGTGGGCGTCGGGGATCTGCGCCCAGGGGAAGACCTCGGACATGCAGGGATCAAGCCGGCGCTCGCACATCAGCTTGTTGGCCGCCGCCGCCTGTTTCAGATGGGCGAAATGGCTGCCCTGCAGGCGCTTCTGGTGCATCCACATGTAGCGCACGTCGAAGGTGCAGTTGAAGCCCGAGGTGCCGGCGCAGATCACCACCATGCCGCCCTTCTTGCACACCAGCGAGGACACCGGGAAGGTCTGCTCGCCGGGGTGTTCAAAGACCATGTCCACGTTCACACCCTTGCCGGTGATGTCCCAGATCGCCTTGCCGAACTTGCGCGCTTCCTTCAGCCAGGTGTTGTATTCTTCCGAATTCACCTTGGGCAGCTGGCCCCAGCATTTGAAATCATTGCGGTTGATCACGCCCTTGGCGCCCAGCCCCAGCACGAAATCGCGCTTGGATTCGTCCGAAATCACCCCGATCGCATTGGCGCCCGCGGTGTTGATCAGCTGGATCGCATAAGACCCAAGGCCCCCCGATGCGCCCCAGACCAACACGTTCTGGCCCGGCTTCAGGTCATGCGGTTCGTGGCCGAACAGCATCCGGTAGGCGGTGGCCAGCGTCAGCGTGTAGCAGGCCGATTCCTCCCAGGTCAGGTGGCGGGGGCGCGGCATCAGCTGCTGCGCCTGCACCTTGGTGAACTGGCTGAAGCTGCCGTCCGGCGTCTCGTATCCCCAGATGCGCTGCGTCGGGCTGAACATCGGGTCGCCGCCGTTGCATTCCTCATCATCGCCGTCGTCCTGGTTGCAGTGGATCACCACCTCATCCCCGACCTTCCAGCGCTTCACCTTGTCGCCCACCGCCCAGACGATGCCCGAGGCATCGGACCCGGCGATGTGATAGGGCTGCTTGTGGCCGTCGAACGGGCTGATCGGCACGCCCAGCGCGGCCCAGACGCCGTTGTAGTTGACGCCCGCCGCCATCACCAGAACCAGCACCTCGTGGCTGTCCAGCTTCCAGGTATCGACCACCTCGACCTGCATCGCGGTGTCGGGTTCGCCGTGGCGTTCCTTGCGGATGGCCCAGGCATACATCTGCTTCGGCACATGGCCGAGGGGCGGCATCTCGCCGATTTCATAGAGGTCTTTGACCGGCGCGTCGTAGGGCACGATCGGGGTGGCGATATCCAAAGCCATCTGGGCCTCCTGTCACACTGCCGCAGCGCAGAATCGCACTGTGCTTGCGC
>JACZKR010000100.1 GCA_014859945.1 Paracoccaceae bacterium
GGCGGCTTCGGCGGCGGGCGGTCTTCGGGCGGCGGGGCCAGCGGGCGGTGGTAGGGCGGGATAACAGCGCTTGTCACTTGCCCGACCGCCCCGCCTGACCGATCCTGCGCCCATGCCCTGAACCGGAGCCGCCGATGCGCCGCCTTGCCCTTGCCCTGACCCTTGCCGCCACGCCGGCGCTTGCCGACAGCCCCCGCGCGCAGATGTTCCCCTCGGATGCCTCGTGCTATCTGCGCCAGTATGATGCCGCCCATCTGGCCGGCCACCCCGACCAGATGGTGACGATGATCGCGCTTGGCCCCGATCAGGGCAACTGGGAGGCGGATGTTCTGGTTCTGAAGATCGCCGTGCAACTGCGCGATTCGTCAGAGCTTTTCCAGTCTTTCGCCTATTGCGACGCGGTGGGCGGGCTGCTGGCTTGCCAGCTGGAGGGCGACGGCGGCGGCTTTCACCTGAAGCCCCATGCCAGGGGCCTGTTCATGATGGTCGGCGAAGAGGCGCTGGGGTTTGAGGGCGCAGACGGGTTCGTCACCTTCGGCGGCGGCTTCACCGACGACGACGCCTTCATCCTGCCGCCGGTGCCGGCCGATTCCTGTCCGTGAAGGAAGCGGATTTTCTTCTAAAATCCGTAGCTTATGCGCCTTCCTTTTCAGCAAGCATCAGCCATTCCTCTTCGGCCGCCGCAAGGGCCGCCTGCCGTTCAGCCAGCCCTTCGGAGGCTTTGCGGAACTTCACCGGCTCATTCTCATAAAGCCCGGGGGCCGAAAGGAATTCGGTCAGCTTGGCAATCTCGGCCTCAAGTCGTTCCATCACGGCGGGCAGCGCGTCAAGCCGTTTCCGTTCGGTGAAGGACAGGCCCTCGGCCTTCTTCGCGTCCTGCTTTGGCTTCGCCTCGGAAGGCGCGGATTTCACAAGGATTTCCGCCTCCCCCTCGGGCCGCTGCGCCGCATAATCCGACCAGCCGCCCGGATAGACGGTGGCCCGCCCCCGGCCTTCCAGCGCGACGGTCTGGGTGGCGATGCGGTCGATGAAATCGCGGTCGTGCGACACCAGAAGGACGGTTCCGTCGAACTCTCCCAGAATATCCTGCAGAAGGTCTAGGGTTTCCACGTCCAGATCGTTGGTCGGCTCGTCCAGGATCAGCAGGTTTGACGGCTTGGCCATCAGCTTGGCCAGCAGCAGACGGGCCTTCTCGCCGCCCGACAGGCTTTTCACCGGGGCGCGGGCCTGCGCCTCATCGAAGAGGAAGTCCTTCAGGTAAGCCACGACATGGCGCGGATTTCCCCGCACCAGCACCTGATCGGAGGCGCCCGAAACCTTCATCGACGGATCGCCGGTCAGGCTTTCCCAAAGGCTGGCTTCGGGGTCAAGCTGCGCGCGGCTCTGGTCGAAGACGGCGATTTCAAGGTTGGTGCCCAAGGTCACGCTGCCCTTGTCGGGGGCCAGCTCTCCGGTCAGCATCTTCAGCAGCGTGGTCTTGCCCACGCCGTTCGGGCCGACAAAGGCCACCCGGTCGCCGCGCAACACCCGCAGCGAGAAGTCGCGCAGGATCAGCTTGTCGCCATAAGCCTTTGAAATCCCTGTCGCCTCGATCACCTTGCGCCCGCTTTGGCCCGAGCTTTCCATCTCAAGCGCGGCGGTGCCCTGACGGCGGATCTGGGCGGCGCGGTCGGCGCGCAGGGCGGCCAGCGCGCGCACCCTGCCCTGATTGCGCTTGCGCCGGGCCGAGATGCCTTCGACGGCCCATTTCGCCTCGGCCTTGATCTTGCGGTCCAACTTGTGGCGGGCCTCATCCTCTTCGGCCCAGACGGTTTCGCGCCAGTCCTCGAAGCCTTCGAACCCGGCCTCGCGGCGGCGGACCTGACCCCGGTCGATCCACAACGTGGCGCGGGTCAGGGCGCGCAGGAAGGCGCGGTCGTGGCTGATCAGAACAAAGGCCGCGCGGGTATCTCGCAGCTGGCCTTCCAGCCATTCGATGGCCTGGATGTCCAGATGGTTGGTCGGTTCGTCCAGCAGCATCAGTTCGGGCGCTTCGGCCATCAGCTTGGCCAGCGCGGCGCGGCGCCGTTCGCCGCCCGAGGCCGAGGATACCGGGGTTTCGGGATCGAACTTCAGCCCCTCGGCCGCGACGGAAACGCGGTAGGCCTCACCCTCGGGCAGGCCCGAGGCGGCGTAATCGCCCAAGGTGGCAAAGCCCGAAAGGTCGGGGTCCTGCTCCATATAGCCCACGGTCACGCCGGGGGGCACGACGCGCAGGCCCTGATCGGCCTCGACCAGACCGGCCATCACCTTCATCAACGTCGATTTGCCTGACCCGTTGCGCCCGACCAGCGCCACCCGGTCGCCCGGCTGAACCACAAGGTCCAGGCCGTCAAAAACCGGATTGCCGCCGAAGGTCAGCGAGATCTGCGAAAGCTGAAGAAGGGGTGCGCGTGCCATGGGGGCGAGGTAAGGGGCGCGCGACCCGCCGTCAACGGGGCTTGGTGCGGGGCTAATCGGCCAGCGCGCGCAGGGCGCGGG
>JACZKR010000101.1 GCA_014859945.1 Paracoccaceae bacterium
CTCGCCCGCCGGGGCAGGCGCCGGCCTCTCGTTTCTCGGGTGGCCGCCGGTCCTGCGGCGGGCCGTTCGCGACGGGCGGGGAAACGCGGTGCGTTTCCTTCGCCGCCCTGCGCCGGGTGCGTGGAAACCACGCACCCTACCGCATGCCGCCCCTCAGTCGGACAGCCGCACGAATTCGCCCCGGAATCCCGGCAGGGGCCAGCCCAGCCGGCCCTTGCCAGCCAGCGTCAGCCGCATGCCGCGAAAGCTGCGGTCAGCGGGTGACGCCATCTTGGGCACGGTCCGGCGGCCTTCCTTCATCAGGGTCAGAACCTTGCCCTCGACGCTCCAGCAGCCGCGGCCATACTGATCGACCGCGCCATAGGCGAGGCCGAACTCGAACCGGCCATCGGGCGAAAGGTAAAGCTGCGCGCCCACTTCCATCTCGCCTTCCAGCTGATATAGGCCGGCCAGCGCCGGGTCCTGCGGGGCACAATCCCGCGCCTGCACCCCGGGCGCCGCCAGTGCAAGGATCAGCGCCGCCAGGGCCGCCACAACAAGTCTGCCCATGTGCCCCCCTTTCGCAGAAGGCCAGCATAGCACGCCTATCCCATGCCGCGCGCAGGTTTCACGCGGCCGCGGTCATTCCCCCGGGCCGGCGGCGATCTGCGCGCTGTGGCGCATTTCCTCTTCCAGAATCGCCTCTTCGGCGGCGCGCGGCCGCGACAGGCCGGCCAGCAGCAGATAGGCCACCGGCGTGATGTAAAGCGTCGCCACCGTCGCAAGGCCCAGCCCGCCGACGATGATCCAGCCCAGCACCGCCCTCGCCTCGGCCCCCGCCCCTTGCGCAAAGACCAGCGGCAGCCCGCCCAGAACGGTGGCGATCATCGTCATCATCACCGGACGCAGACGGATGGTCGAAGCCCGGGTGATCGCCTCGCGCACGCTGGCGCCCCGGTCACGCAACTGGTCGGCGAATTCAACGATCAGGATGCCGTTCTTCGCCATGATCCCGACAAGCAGCACCAGCCCGATCTGCGAATAGACATTCATGCTGCCTCCGGTGATCAGCAGCGCAAAGACCGCGCAGGCCAGACCCAGCGGCACAGTCGCCATGACGATGACGGCCGAGACGAAGCTTTCGAACTGCGCCGCCAGCACCAGAAACACCACGACCAGCGCGATGCCGAAGGTCAGCCCCAGCCCCGAGGAGGTTTCGTTCATCGTCGCCGCCTCGGCCATGGGCAGGATGCGCATGTCTTCGTCCAGAAGATCGGCCGACAGCCGCTGCACTTCGGCCAGCGCATCGCCCAGCGAAAGGGCCGGCGTCAGCCCGGCGCTGATCGGGACTGACCGGGTCTGCCCCTCCCGCGCCAGTTCCGGCGCCACCGCCCGTTCCGAAAGCGAGATGAAGGCCGAAATCGGCACCATCTGCCCGTCGCGGGTGGGCACGAAAATACGCTCCAGATCGCCGGGGTCGTTCACCGGATCGGCGGTGGAAATCAGGCGGATGTCGAAACTGTCGTCATCAAGGAACAGCGTGCCCACAGTGCGGCCGTCCAGCACCGATTGCAGCGCCTCGCCCAGACCGTCGATCGCCACGCCCAGATCCTCGGCGCGGGTGCGGTCAACCTCGATGAAAAGCTGCGGCTGCGTGGTGTCATAGCCCAGCCGCACCTGCCCGAAGGCGCGGTTCTCCTCCATCCGCGACACAAGGCTGCGGGCGGCTTCGGCCAACCTTCCGTAATCGTCGCCCACCAGCGCGAAGGAAAGCCCGTTGCCCGCCCCCCGGATGCCCAGCGAGTTGCTCTGGATCGCAAAGGCCCGCACGCCCACCACCTGACGCAGCGCGGCGTTCAGTTCGTTGACGATGTCCTGCTGGCTGCGGCTGCGCGTCTCCCAGTCGGCCAGCGTCACCACCATGAAGCCCCGGTTGCCCGAGCCGCCCATGCCGGCAATGGCAAAGACGCTGGTCACCTCTCCCGAGGCGCGCAGGGGTTCGATCAGCGCCTCGATCTCGCGCATCTTGCCGTCGGTATAGTCCAGCGCCACACCCTGCGGCGCCTGCACCGACAGCATGATCGCCGCGCGGTCTTCGGGCGGGGTCAGTTCCTGCTTCAGCGCGGGGTAAAGCGCCACGGCCAGCGCGGCGAACAGCGCGGCAACGGTGACGGAAACCAGCGGCGCCGCCAGAACCAGCCGCAGCGTCCAGCCGTAGAACCGCGCCAGCGCATCGCCCAGCCGGCCCAACAGCCCGCCCCGCACCTCATCAGCCCGCAAAAGCCGGCTGGCCAGCACCGGCGTCAGCGTCAGCGCGGTGACCGAAGACAGCAGCACCGACACCGCCAGCGTGAAGCCGAATTCGCGGAACAGCCCGCCGGTCTGGCCGGGCAGGAACGACAGCGGCACGAAGACGGCGGCCAGCGTGGTTGTCGTGGCCAGCACGGCAAAGAAAACCTGCTGCGTGCCCAGAACCGCGGCGGCCCGCGCGCCCATGCCCTCGGCCCGCCTGCGGACGATGTTTTCCAGGACCACGATGGCATCATCCACCACCAGCCCCGTCGCCAGCACCAGGGCCAGCAGCGTCAGGATGTTGATGGAAAACCCCGCCAGCCAGATCGCCGCCAGCGTGCCCACCAGCGCGACCGGAATGGCCACCACCGGGATCAGCGTGGCCCGGGCATCGCGCAGGAACAGGAAGATCACCGCCGTCACGATCAGCACCGACAGGCCCAGCGCGATTTCCACCTCATGAATCGCGCCCTCGATGAAATCGGCGCTGTCCGAGGTGATGAACATCTGCACATCGGGCGGCAGAAGCGGCTGAAGATCGGCCACCACTTGCCGCACGGCGGCCGAGATCGCCAGCGAATTGCCGTTGGCCTGCCGGATGATGCCCAGCCCGATCCCGGTCTGGCCATTGGCGCGCAGCACCGAGGCGCCGGGTTCGGGCCCCAGCGTCACCTGCGCCACATCGCCCAGCCGCACGTCACCGGCGATGGTCAGCGCCTCGATCTGTTCGGCGCTGCGGATGGCGGCGGTGGTGCGGACCTGCAGGCTTTGCCGGTCGGAACTCAGCGCGCCGGCGGGGGCATCGAAGGCGGCGTTGCCAAGGCTTGCCCGCAGATCGGCCAGGGTCAGCCCGCGCGCGGCAAGCTGCATCAGATCGACATCGACGCGGAAGGCAAGCTGGCGGTTGCCGAAGATCTGCAGGTCGGCCACGCCCGGCGCCGACAGCAGACGCGATTCCGCCAGATCCTCGACCAGAAGGGTCAGGTCTTCGGCGCTGCGTTTGGGCGAGGTGACGGCGATGCGCAGAATGGCATCGGAATCGGCATCGGCCTTGACCACGCGCGGCGCGTCGGCCCCGTCGGGCAGGCTGTTGGTCAGCCGCGCCACCGCCTCGCGCAGGTCGGTGGCGGCCACGTCCAGATCGGCGCCGTCGCGAAACTCCACCGTCACCCGGCTGGACCCGAAGCGGGACGAGGATGAGATCGACTTCACCCCCGTCACCCGGCCCGCCGCGCCTTCGATCACCGCCGTCACCTCGCGGTCGATGGTTTCGGGCGCCGCGCCGGGGTATGAGGTGGTGACGGTCACCACCGGCCGGTCCACGTCCGGCAATTCACGCACATCGGCGCCCAGAAGGCCCGCAAGCCCGGCGATCAAGATCAGCGCGTTAAGAACAAAGGCCAGAATGGGGCGGCGGATGAACAGCGCCGTTCCCGACTGGGCGGCGGATTTGTGGGGCGCGGCCATGGCCTAGCTCTTGGGGGCGGCGGGCGCGCCGGCCACCGCCACTTCGGCCCCGGGGCGCAGCACCTGAACGCCCTCGGTCACCACCAGATCACCCGGCTGCAGCGCCGCCTCGACCAGCACGGTATCGGCGTTGCGCTGCAGGATGCGGATGGGCAGGCGCTGCGCCTTGCCCTCACGCACGATCCAGACGAAGGCGCCCTCGCCCCCCCACTGGATCGCCAGCGGATCGACGGCGGGGAGTTCCGCCCCGCTGAAGGCCAGCGCGATGCGAAAGGCCATGCCGGCGCGCAGGGCGTCATCGGTATTGGCGACCGAAGCCTGCACGCGCAGGGTGCGGCTGGTTTCATCAACCCGGTTGTCGATGGCGCTGATCCGGCCCTCCAGCACGGTTTCCGGCGCCGACAGGGGGCTCGCCTGCACCGGATCGCCGGTGGCAATCATAGCGGCCAGCCGTTCGGGCACGCGGAAATCGACGATCAGGCTCGACCGGTCCTCGATCCGGGTGATGGTGACAGAGGGCGAGACCTGATCGCCCGGCTGCACCTCGATCAGGCCGACAAAGCCGGAAATCGGCGCGGTGATGCGGTGATCCTGCAAATCACGCTCGGCCGCGCGCAGGGCCAGTTCGGCGGTGCGCAGCGCCAGTTCGGCATCCTGCCGCTGCAGGTCCGTCGTGGTGCCCGAGGCCGCAAGCCGTTCAAGACGCTGCATTGTCGCCTGCGCATCGGCCAGAACCAGCTGCGCGCGTTCGACCGCCAGCCGGGCCGCTTCGTCATCCAGTTCGGCAATCACCTCACCCGCGCTGATCTGCGCACCGGCCGTCACCTTCAGCGCGACCAGCCGGCCCGAGACGCCCGAGGTCAGCGCGACCGACTGCGCGCCACGGGCCGATCCGACAGCGGTGACC
>JACZKR010000102.1 GCA_014859945.1 Paracoccaceae bacterium
GAAGAAGCGATCCGTCTGAAAGAGAAGGGCGTGGCGACCGAGGTCGTCGTGGTCTCGGTGGGGGTGAAGCAGGCGCAAGAGACGCTGCGGACCGCGCTGGCGATGGGGGCGGACCGCGCCATCCTGATCGAGGCGGCGGCGGATGTTCATACCGACATCGAGCCTTTGGCCGTGGCCAAGCTGCTGGCGGGCGTGGTCAGGGAAGAGGCCCCGGGCCTTGTTCTGGCCGGCAAGCAGGCGATCGACAACGACATGAACGCGACGGGCCAGATGCTTTCGGCGCTTCTGGGCTGGAGCCAGGCCACTTTCGCCAGCGAACTGGCGGTGGAAGGTGACAGCGCCACGGTGACGCGCGAAGTGGACGGCGGTCTGCAGACCATCAAGGTGAAGCTGCCGGCCATCGTGACGGTGGACCTGCGCCTGAACGAGCCGCGCTACGCGAGCCTTCCGAACATCATGAAGGCCAAGGCCAAGCCTTTGGCCGCCAAGACCCCGGCCGATTACGGCGTGGACGTGGCGCCCCGGCTGACCGTGGTCAAGACCACCGAGCCTGCGGGCCGCAAGCCGGGCGTCAAGGTGGCTTCGGTGGACGAGCTGATCGCGAAACTGAAAGACGAAGCGGGGGTGCTCTGATGGCCGTTCTCCTGATTGCCGATGTGAACGAGGGTCAGCTTGCAACCGATTCGGTTGCCAAAGCCCTGACGGCGGTGGCGGGCCTTGGCGCGGTGGACCTGCTGGTGGCGGGCCCCGCCTCGGCGGCGTCAGTGGCGGCGGGCCTGTCGGGCGTGGCGAAGGTGCTGCATGCCGAGGACGCGGGCCACGGCCTGGCTGAACCGATGGCGGCGCTGGTGGTGTCGCTGGCGGGGGACTACAGCCATATCTGCGGCGCGGCGACGGCCTTCAACAAGAACATCCTGCCGCGCGTTGCGGCGCTTCTGGATGTGATGGTGCTTTCGGATGTGACGGCGGTGATCGACGCCGACACGTTCGAGCGTCCGATCTATGCCGGCAACGCGATCCAGACCGTGAAGTCGGCCGATGCGAAGAAGGTCTTCACCGTGCGGACCGCGGCCTTTGCGGCAGCGGCGGGCGGCGGTTCGGCGGCGGTTTCGGCCGTGGCGGCGCCGGCCGATGCGGGTCTGTCGGCCTGGGTCGAGGACAAGGTTGCGGCCTCGGACCGGCCGGAACTGACCAGTGCGAAGATCGTGGTCTCGGGCGGGCGCGGCGTGGGATCGAAGGATTCCTTCGCGATCATCGAGGCGCTGGCCGACAAGCTGGGCGCCGCCGTGGGCGCAAGCCGCGCCGCGGTGGACAGTGGCTATGCGCCGAACGACTGGCAGGTTGGCCAGACCGGCAAGGTGGTGGCGCCGCAGCTTTATGTGGCGGTCGGCATCTCGGGCGCGATCCAGCACCTTGCGGGGATGAAGGATTCGAAGGTCATCGTCGCCATCAACAAGGACGAAGAAGCCCCGATCTTCCAGGTCGC
>JACZKR010000103.1 GCA_014859945.1 Paracoccaceae bacterium
GATCAGCCGCGGCCATGAGGGGTCGATCGCGGGCCCTGGTGCGTGAAATCACGCACCCTACGGGGGCGGTAGGGTGCGTGCTTGCACGCACCACCCGCGCCTACAGCCGCCCCAACCGCTCGGTCAGCAGCGCAAAGAACCCCTCGGCATCGACATCGCCGATGAACAGCGCATTGGCCGGCCGGTCGGTCACGCCCCACCAGTCGGCCACGGTCATGCCGCGCGTCAGGTCGGACTGCACCTCGATTTCCACGTTGATGTGCCGGCCACGGAACAGCCCCGGCGCCAGCAGATAGGCGATGACCGTCGGGTCATGCAGCGGCGCGCCCTCGCTGCCGTATTTCTCCATGTCGAACCGCTCGAAGAAATCCGACCATTCGGCGCAGACCCGGCCGACCTCGGTTCCCAGCGCCCGGAACGCTTCGACCCGGGCGCGGGTTGTCAGCACCTTGTGGGTGACATCCAGCGGCATCACCACAATCGGAACGCCCGATCTGAAAACGATATCAGCGGCTTCCGGGTCAACGTAAATGTTGAACTCGGCCGCCGGGGTGATGTTGCCCACCTCGAAATAGGCGCCGCCCATCAGCACGATCTGCTGCACCCGGCCCGCCACATCGGGGGCGCGGCGGAAGGCTTCGGCGATGTTGGTCAGGGGGCCCAGCGGGCAGAGCGTGACGGTATGCGCCGCCTCGCGCCGCAGGGTCTCGATGATGAAATCCACGCCATGCCCCTCGGCCAGCGGCATCACCGGGTCGGGCATCGCCGGGCCGTCCAGCCCGGTCTTGCCATGCACATGCTCGGCCGTGACCAGCTTACGCTCCAGCGGCCGGTCGCAGCCGGCGTAAACCGGCACGTCGCTGCGCCCGGCCAGTTCGCAGATGATGCGGGCGTTCTTCTGTGTCAGCGCCAGCGGCACGTTGCCCGCGACGGCCGTCAGCCCCAGAACGTCGATCTCGGGCGAGGCGAAGGCCAGAAGGATCGCGATGGCATCGTCCTGCCCGGGATCGGTGTCGATGATGATCTTGCGGGGCGGCTGGGTCATGGCGGTCCTGATCTGGCGTGAAAGCCGCGACAGAAGACCGCATGCCGGCCGATTTGTCCAGCCGGTCAAAAAACAAGGCGCGCCTTTCCGCGCGCCTTGCCGGTTTCTGCATCAGAACGGGCAGTTAGCCGTCGAAGTTCACTTCTTCGATCAGCTTCAGCGCCTCGGGCCGCAGCTTGGCCACA
Source organism: Paracoccaceae bacterium (assembly GCA_014859945.1). Taxonomy (GTDB): domain Bacteria; phylum Pseudomonadota; class Alphaproteobacteria; order Rhodobacterales; family Rhodobacteraceae; genus Fuscibacter. Next base: position 1,231 of record JACZKR010000103.1, read on the forward strand.
TCGGCCAGGCCCAGGCTGTCGGGGGTGAACTCACCCCAGCTTTTCACCAGATCCGACCGTTCCACCCCCGGCTTGACCGGGAATTCGTGGTTGGTTTCGGCATAGATGTGCTGGGCTTCGTCCGAGGACAGCCATTCCATCAGCTTCAGCGCGGCATCCTTGTTGGGCGCCGATTTGGTCATCGCCACGCCCGAGATGTTCATGTGCGTCCCGCCGTTTTCAAAGGTCGGGAAGACGATGCTGACCGAGTTTGCCCATTCCGCCTGCTCGGGGTCGGCCAGCATCTGGCCCATGTAATAGGTGTTGCCCACCGCGATGTCGCACTGACCCGACCAGATCGCCTTGACCTGATCGCGGTCGCCGCCTTCGGGCTTGCGGGCGAGGTTCGCCTTGACGCCTTCCAGCCAGGTCTTGGTGAAGGCCGCATCATGATGGGCCAGCACCGCCGCCGTCAGCGCGACGTTGTAATCATTGGTGCCCGAACGCACGCAGATGCGGCCCTTCCACTTCGGGTCGGCCAGGTCTTCGTAGGTGGTCACATCGCCGGCCGCCACGCGCTCTTTCGAGGCATAGACGATGCGGGCGCGCGCGGTCAGGCCGAACCACTGGTCGGCGGGGTCGCGGAATTCGGCGGGGATATTGGCATCCAGCACCGCGGAATCGACGGGCTGCGTGACGCCGGCATTCACCACTTCCATCAGCCGCGCGATATCGACGGTCAGCACCAGATCGGCAGGCGAACGGTCGCCCTCGGCCACCAGACGCTCGGCCATGCCCTTGTCAACGAAAGCCACGTTCACGGTGATGCCGGTTTCGGCGGTGAAGGCATCCAGCAGCGGCTGGATCAGCTCGGGCTGACGGTGGGAATAGATGTTCACCTCTTCGGCAAGGGCCGGAAGGGCGGTGCCGCACAGGGCAAGGGCGAAGGCGGTCAGGCGCATGGTATCCTCCTGCGAAAACTGCCGCGCTTAAAGCTGACTATTTCACTCAGGTCAATATCCCGAGTGAAAAGATCAGTCATTTTTCGCCGTGCCGGCCCGCGCCGCGCGCGCGGCCTTGTCCTCGGCCCGGACACGGTTCCACAGCGCGTCCATCTCGGCCAGATCGCTGTCTTCGGGGCGCTTGCCAGCCTCGGCCAGCCAGTCTTCGATGCGCGAAAAGCGGCGGGTGAACTTGGCATTGGCCGCCCGCAGCGCCGCCTCGGGGTCCAGCTTCAGATGCCGCGCCAGATTGGCCATGACGAACAGAAGGTCGCCGAATTCCTCGGCGATTTCCTCGGGCCCCAGACTGTCGCGCGCCTCGACCAGTTCTTCCGTTTCCTCGCGCAGCTTGGCCAGAACCTCATCGGTCGAGGGCCAGTCAAACCCCACCCGCGCCGCGCGCTTCTGCAGCTTGACCGCGCGGGTCAGCGCCGGCAGACCCAGCGCCACCCCGTCCAGCACGCGCGCGCCCGATCCGGCCGCCCCGCGTTCGGCCGCCTTGATCTTTTCCCAGTCGGCCGTCTGCTGATCGGCCGACTTGTCGCGGCTTTCGTCGCCGAAGACATGGGGGTGGCGCGCCACCATCTTGTCGGCAATCGCGCGCACCACGTCGTCAAAACCGAACATCCCCTGATCGGCCGCCATCTGGGCATGGAACACCGCCTGAAACAGCAGATCGCCCAACTCACCCGGCAGTTCCTCCCAGGCCTCGCGCGCGATGACATCGGCCACCTCATGCGCCTCTTCGATGGTATAGGGGGCGATGGTGGCAAAGCTTTGCGCAATGTCCCAGGGGCAGCCGCCTTCGGGGTCGCGCAGGCGCCGCATGATTTCCAGAAGGCGGGGCATTCCGCCCTGCGGGTCGTTCACAAGCGCATCGCTGTCGGTCGCAGGCATTGCCGTTCCCCCGGATTTCAGATTTGATCAAAGCGCATAACAGGAGCCCGCCATGCCCGTCCTCAACCGTATCGCAGCCTATGCCGAAGAAATGAAGGGCTGGCGCCGCCATCTGCACCAGCATCCCGAACTGGCCTTCGACTGCTTTGAAACCGCCGACTGGATCATCGCCCGGCTGAAGGAAATCGGCGTGGATGAGGTGCATCCCGGCATCGCGAAAACCGGGATCGTCGCCATCATCAACGGGCAGGGGCCGGGGCCGACCATCGGCCTGCGCGCCGATATGGACGCGCTGCCGATCGTGGAAATCACCGGCGCCGAACATGCCTCGAAAGTGCCGGGCAAGATGCATGCCTGCGGCCATGACGGCCATGTCACCATGCTTTTGGGCGCCGCAAAATACCTGGCCGAGACGCGCAACTTCGCCGGCCGCGTCGCGCTCTTGTTCCAGCCGGCCGAAGAGGATGGCGGCGGCGGTCAGGTGATGGTGCAGGAAGGCGTGATGGACCGTTTCGGCATCGCGCAGGTCTACGGCATCCACAACGCCCCCAACATTCCCTTCGGCCATTTCCTGACCAATCCGGGCGCGCTGATGGCCTCGGTCGATACGGCCTTTGTCTATATCACCGGGCGCGGCGGCCATGGCGCCACGCCGCATGAATGCGTCGATCCGGTGGTGGCGGTGGTGGGCATGGTTCAGGCGATCCAGACCATCATCCCGCGGAACGTCTATGCGCTGGATGAGGCGGTGATCTCGGTCACCCAGATCCACACCGGCACCGCCTCGAACATCATCCCCGAAGAGGCGATGTTCTGCGCCACCATCCGCTGCTTCAAGCCCGATGTCCGCGCGCTTCTGAAGAAACGCTTCTACGAGATCGTCGAGGGCCATGCGGCCGCCTACGGCGTCGAGGCCCGCATCGACTATGACTGGGGCTATCCCGCCACCATCAACCACCCTGAAGAGGCCGCCTTCGCCGCCGAAGTCGCCCGCGAAGTGTCGGGCCCCGATGCCGTGAACGAACATTCGGTGCGCGAGATGGGGTCCGAGGATTTCAGCTACATGCTCGAAGCCCGCCCCGGCGCCTATCTGTTTCTGGGCACCGGCCCGGGCGCCGGGCTGCACCATGCCGCCTATGACTTCAACGACGAAGCCGCCCCGGTCGGCGCCAGCTTCTTCGCCCGGCTGGTGGAACGCGCGCAGCCCCTGGGCTGAGCGCCGGGGGTTTCACACCCCCGGACCCCCGTGGAGTATTTTGAAAGGTGCAAATGCAAAAAGGCGCAAAGGCCCTTGCCCTTGCACCTTTTGAAATACTCCGGGGTGAGGCCCGGAACGGGCCGAGGGGCAGCGCCCCTTAAGCGGTTTGCGCTTTGTCTGGTTCAAAAGCATCACAATTCGCCCAAGCCTTGGGGCGAATTGTGATTCAGGATCAGCGCAAACCGCTTTAGCCGCGGCCTTGCCGCTTGCGTTCATGCGGATCGAGGATGCGCTTGCGCAGGCGGATGATCTTGGGCGTGACCTCGACCAGTTCGTCATCGTCGATATAGGCGATGGCTTCTTCCAGGCTCATCTTCACATGCGGCGTCAGGCGGACCGCTTCGTCGGTTCCGCTTGCGCGCACGTTGGTCAGCTTCTTGCCCTTGAGCGGGTTGACCTCAAGATCATTGTCGCGCGAATGCTCGCCGATGATCATGCCTTCATAAACGTTTTCCTGCGGGCCGATGAACATGCGGCCGCGGTCTTCGAGGTTCCACAGCGCATAGGCCACGGAAACCCCGTTCTCCATGCTGATCAGCACGCCCTGGCGGCGGCCCTGGATGGCGCCCTTGTGCGGCACCCAGCCGTGGAAGATGCGGTTCAGAACGCCGGTGCCGCGGGTGTCGGTCAGGAACTGGCCGTGGTAGCCGATCAGCCCGCGCGAGGGGACATGGGCGACGATGCGGGTCTTGCCCACGCCGGCCGGCTTCATCTCCACCAGATCGCCCTTGCGTTCACCGGTCAGCTTGTCGATCACGGCGCCCGAGTATTCGTCATCGACATCGACGATGACTTCCTCGACCGGCTCCATCTTCACGCCGTCCTCGTCGCGCATGATCACGCGGGGGCGGCTGATCGACAGCTCGAACCCTTCGCGGCGCATGTTCTCGATCAGGACGCCCATCTGCAACTCGCCGCGGCCCGAAACCTCAAACGCCTCGCCGCCGGGGGTGTCAGCGATCTTGATGGCGACGTTGGTTTCGGCTTCCTTGTTCAGCCGGTCGCGGATGACGCGGCTTTGCACCTTGTTGCCGTCGCGGCCGGCCAGCGGCGAATCGTTGATGCCGAAGGTCACGGTGATGGTCGGCGGGTCGATGGGCTGGGCGGGCAGCGCGGTTTCGACCTCAGGCGCGCAGAGCGTGTCGGCCACGGTGGCCTTGGTCATGCCGCCCAGCGTGACGATGTCGCCCGCCACCGCTTCGTCGATCGCGGTCTGGGTCAGGCCGCGGAAGGCCAGAACCTTGGTGACGCGGAACTGCTCGATCCGCTCGCCGGTGCGCGACAGCGCCTTGAGCGTGGTGCCCACGGTGACGCGGCCCGATTCCACCCGGCCGGTCAGGATGCGGCCGATGAAGGGGTCGGCCGACAGGGTGGTGGCCAGCATGCGGAACGGCTGATCGGCCTCGGCGATCTGGCGCGGCGGCGGCACATGGCGCACGATCAGGTCGAACAGCGCCGTCAGGTCCTTGCGCGGGCCGTCAAGGCTGTCATCGGCCCAGCCGGCGCGGCCCGAGGCATAAAGATGGGGAAAATCCAGCTGTTCGTCGGTGGCGCCGAGGTTTGCGAACAGATCGAAGACCTCGTTCAGCGCGCGGTCGGGTTCGGCATCGGGCTTGTCCACCTTGTTCAGCACGACGATGGGCCGCAGGTTCAGCGCCAGCGCCTTGGCCAGCACGAACTTGGTCTGCGGCATCGGGCCTTCGGCGGCATCGACCAGAAGGCAGACGCCGTCCACCATGTTCAGGATGCGCTCGACCTCGCCGCCGAAATCGGCGTGGCCGGGGGTGTCGACGATGTTGATGCGGGTGGCGCCATGTTCGACGCTGGTGCATTTCGCCAGAATGGTGATGCCGCGCTCGCGTTCGATGTCATTCGAGTCCATGGCACGCTCGGCCACGGCCTGATTGTCGCGGAAGGCGCCCGACTGTTTCAGAAGCTCGTCCACCAGGGTCGTCTTGCCGTGGTCAACGTGCGCGATGATCGCAATATTGCGAAGGTCCATGATCTGTCCTGTTAGCTGCGCGTGCCGCATACACGACCCGGCGGGGCTTGGCGAGTCGTCGGGCAAGAAGAATTGGCGACAGAGGGGCGTACCCTATCTCTTGCCGGCCGAGGAATAGACCGCGCCACTCTCACGTTTGCCGACGGCGATCACCGTGACGGTGACGGTATGATCGGCGACCTCATAGACAAGGCGGAGGCCGGGACGCTTCAGCTTGATCTTGTATCGGTCACGCTGGCCGTGCAGCCGGTCGGCCTCGACCCGCGGATGTTCCAGCCGCTCTGCCAGCTTGGTCTTGAGGCGCGCCTGCACGGCGGCATCCAGCGCCCGCCATTCCTTCAGCGCCTTTTCGTGGAAGCGGAGGCTATAGGTCATCCAGCGATACCGGCACGAAGGGGCCAGCGGCCCGCTCGTCGGCAATCGCGTTAAGCGCGGCGTCTTCCACCCGCTCATCAAGCTCATGGCGCGTCACGAAGGCGCCGTCAGCCCCGGACAGCACCTTGCGCCGGGCAAGCCCGGTTTTCGGCAACGCGCCCGTGTGGGGTTTCCTGACCGCGGTCATTCTGCAGCTTTCCGTCGATTGCGCCGCCGATCTGACGGCACATTGCTTAAGAAATAGTGAAGCAACCTTGTCCGGTCAAACGGTATGGCCGTTCATGTGTTCCGCGCTCAGGCCGGAAGATACCAGTCCCGGCGGTGATTGAGGGCGATGACGAGGTTCAGCACCACGGCGCCGGCCAGCGACCAGACGACCTGCATCGGATTGAGCACGAACAGCGCGGCGGTGAACAGGCAGGCGTCCCAGCCCAGCTGAATCCAGCCGGCGCGGATGCCGGTGGCGTCCTGCAGGATGACGGCGACGATCGACACGCCGCCCAGGCTTGAGCCGTGGCGGAACAGGCCCAGAAGCCCGACGCCCGCGATGACGCCGAACAGCACGGCGGCGGCGGCGGGGTGCAGGTGGCTGATCGTGACCCAGGCCGGCAGCGCCTCGGCCAACCAAGAGACGGCCGAGACGGTCAGGAAGGACTTGGCGGCAAAGACCGGGCCCTTGCGCAAGTAGGCAAACAGGTAAAAGGGCAGGTTGACGGTGAAGAACACCCAGCCGAACCCCCAGCCGGTGCCGTAAGAGATCAGCAGCGCCAGCCCCGCCGTGCCGCCCGTCACCAGACCGGCGGTGCGCAGAAGCACGATGCCGAAGGCGCCGCCGATGATCGAGACCAGAAGGCCCTGGGCGTCTTCAAGGGGCGTATGGCGGGGGGTGGTGTCAGTCATTCCCCCGAATTGGGGCGGGACGGAATAAAAGTCAACAATGCTGACGTATCAAGTCGCCACATAACGGTCGCGGCGGTGATTGATCGCCAGAACTGCATTCAGAATGACCACGCCGGGCACCGACCACAGCACCCGGTCCGCCGGAATCCACAGCAGGGCCAGCGCGAACAGCACCGCGTCAAAGCCCATCTGCAGCCAGCCCGCGCGAAAGCCGGTGCGGTCCTGCACCATCAGCGCGACAATGCCGATCCCGCCCAGACTGCCGCCGTGCCGGAAAATCGCCAGCAGGCCCGCCCCGGTGGTGAAGCCGAACAGCACCCCCGCCAGCAGCGGATGCAGCGTCGAGAAATCGAGGTAGCGCGGCATCAGCGCCGCCATCGCCGACAGAAGCGACACCGCGATCAGGCTTTTCACGGTGAAGGCCAGCCCGATCCGCCGCAGGCCCAGCCAGTAGAAGGGCAGGTTGACCACGAAGAACACCGCGCCGAACCCCCAGCCCGAGGCATAGCTGATCACCAGCGCAAGGCCCGCGGTCTGGCCGGTGATGAAGCCCGCGTGTTGCAGGAACTGCAGCCCCAGCGCGCACATCAGCGTGCCGAAGATCAGGCCCTGGGCATCCTCAAAGGCGGTATGGCGGCTGGGTTCGGTCATGGCCGTGCAGTAGCGCGGGTGCCGGGCAGGGGCAAGCCGGCTGTGGCGCCGGTGCCGCAGGGGGCCGCGATCGGGGGCGCATTTCGCCTTTCGGCTTGGCAGGGGGCTGTCTCCTGCGGCAAAAGGCAGCATCCGGCACGAACCAGAGGAGGGCGGATCATGATCTATCGCGATTACGCTTCCGCGGCCGGACTGCGACTCGGCGCTGGCCAATCGTCGTAACCGCCCCCATCGGGGCCATCCTCTGACCCAGCCGGACATCTGACGCCACCCTGCGCCTTTCGCGCCGTGCCGCCCGGATTCCGGTTCCTTCAACCTTCACCCCAAGGGCCGGTCCGTGGCAACGCGCGCCGGATGTATCATGACCTACGAAGAAACCCGTGCCGGGCTGCGCCCGGTTCCCTCGATCGACGCGGTCCTGGCAGCGCATGGCGCCGGCAAGGTGCTTGCGGCGGCGGTTGCCGCCATGCTGCGCGGCCGTTTCCGCAAAACGCGGCCGCCGGATGCAAGCCGCCTGTCAAATCATCTGCGGCGCGACATCGGTCTGCCGCCGGTGGATCTGATCTAGCAAGCGGCTTGCCCTGATCTGCCGGACCGGGCACAACGGTCCGGCATTTTCATGGAGTCCATTATGACGACTGCCGGTCCGATCCGCGCCGAAGTGTTCATTGCCACCAGCCTTGACGGTTTCATTGCCCGGCCCGACGGCGACATCCTGTGGCTGACCGGCCTGCCGGTGCCCGAGGGCGAGGATTTCGGCTATGCCGCCTTCATGGACGGCATCGGCGCCCTTGTCATGGGGCGGGCGAGTTTCGACAAGGCGCTGACATTCCCCGAATGGCCCTATCCGCTGCCGGTGGTGGTGATGAGCCGCAGCCCCGAGCGCGTCACCGTGCCCGAGGCGCTGAAGGGCCGGGTGCGCGTCACCGCCGTGCCGCCGCATCAGCTGTTGCAGGTGCTGGCGGCCGAGGGGGTGGGGCGCGTCTATGTGGACGGCGGTCAGGTGATCCGCGCCTTTCTGGCCGAGGGGCTGATCGACCGCATCATCCTGACGCGGGTTCCCGTCTTCATCGGTGAGGGGCTGCCGCTGTTCGGCCATGGCACGGGCGATATTCCGGCCCGGCTGGTGGCGGTGCGCCACTGGCCGAACGGTTTCGTGCAGACCGAATACGCGCTGAAATGAAAAGGGCCGGGGGAAACCCCGGCCCTTCGTTCCTGCGGCCCCGGACGCCCCGGGGGGCGGGTTCAGCCCGCCAGCGCCTTGTTCAGGTATTCGTCCACCTTTTCCAGGTAGCCCATCGTGGTCAGCCATTTCTGATCGGGGCCGACCAGCAGGGCCAGATCCTTGGTCATCCAGCCGTCTTCGACGGTCTGGACCGTCACCTTTTCCAGCACCTGCGCGAAGTTCATCAGCGCGGTGTTGTTGTCCAGCTTGGCGCGGTGCTTCAGGCCGCCCGTCCAGGCGTAGATCGAGGCGATCGAGTTGGTCGAGGTCGCCTTGCCCTTCTGATGCTCGCGGTAGTGACGGGTCACGGTGCCGTGGGCCGCTTCGGCTTCAACAATCTTGCCGTCGGGCGTCATCAGCACGCTGGTCATCAGGCCAAGGCTGCCGAAGCCCTGCGCCACGGTGTCCGACTGCACGTCGCCGTCATAGTTCTTGCAGGCCCAGACATAGCCGCCCGACCATTTCAGCGCCGAAGCCACCATGTCGTCGATCAGGCGGTGTTCGTAGTGGATGCCGGCGGCCTTGAACTTGTCTTCGAATTCCTCGGCATAGACCTTGGCGAAGATGTCCTTGAAGCGCCCGTCATAGGCCTTGAGGATGGTATTCTTGGTCGACAGATAGACCGGCCAGCCCTTCAGCAAGCCGTAGTTCATCGACGACCGGGCAAAATCGGTGATCGAATCGTCCAGGTTGTACATGCCCATGAACACGCCCGAGGACGGCGCCGAATAGACGTCTTTCTCAATCACCGTGCCGTCTTCGCCGACGAATTTCATCGTCAGCTTGCCCTTGCCGGGGAAGCGGAAATCGGTGGCGCGGTACTGGTCGCCGAAGGCGTGGCGGCCGACGACGATGGGCTGCGTCCAGCCCGGCACCAGGCGCGGCACGTTCTTGCAGATGATCGGCTCGCGGAAGATCACGCCGCCGAGGATGTTGCGGATGGTGCCGTTGGGCGACTTCCACATCTTCTTGAGGCCGAACTCCTCGACGCGCGCCTCGTCGGGAGTGATGGTGGCGCACTTGACGCCAACGCCGTACTTCTTGATCGCGTTGGCGGCGTCGATCGTCACCTGATCGTCGGTCTGGTCGCGATACTCGATCCCGAGGTCGTAGTAGTGAAGATCGATGTCGAGATAGGGGTGGATCAGCTTGTCCTTGATGAGCTGACAGATGATGCGGGTCATCTCGTCGCCGTCGAGCTCTACGACGGGATTGTCCACCTTGATCTTCGCCATGAGAAACGCCTCGTTTTTCGGGAAAGGGGGAAGTCCCCTGGAAGTTCGACTTGAAATGCGGCCTCTCATAGCA
>JACZKR010000104.1 GCA_014859945.1 Paracoccaceae bacterium
GTTCAAGCCCGAAGACATTGCCCGTCACCGGCAGGTGACCGATGCCGTCCATGCCGAAGGCGGCCACATCGCCATGCAGATCCTGCATGCGGGGCGCTATGCCTATGGCCCGGATTGCGTGGCGCCTTCGCCGATCAAATCGCCCATCTCTCCCTTTCCGCCGCGAGAACTGGATGAGGCCGGCATCGAAAAGCAGATCGCCGACATCGCCACCGCCGCCGCCCGCGCCCGTGAGGCCGGTTATGACGGGGTCGAGGTCATGGGGTCCGAAGGCTATTTCCTGAACCAGTTCCTGGTGCGCCACACCAACCGGCGGACCGATGGCTGGGGCGGCCCGTTTGAAAACCGCATGCGCCTGCCGGTCGAGGTGGTGTCGCGCGTCCGCCGGGCGGTGGGCGACGATTTCATAGTGATCTTCCGCATCTCGCTGATCGACCTGATCCCCGACGGATCAACCTGGGATGAGGTGGTGCAGCTGGCCCGGGCGGTGGAAGGCGCCGGCGCCTCGGTTCTGAACACCGGCATCGGCTGGCATGAGGCGCGGGTTCCGACCATCGCCACCAGCGTGCCGCGCGCGGCCTTTGCCCATCTGACCGGCCGGCTGCGGCCCGAAGTGGGGATACCCGTCATCACCTCTAACCGCATCAACACGCCCGAGGTGGCCGAGGGGCTGCTGGCCGAAGGCCTGGCCGACATGGTGTCGATGGCCCGGCCCTTTCTGGCCGATCCCGATTTCGTCGCCAAGGCCGCCAGCGGCCGCGCGCGCGACATCGCGCCCTGCATCGCCTGCAATCAGGCCTGCCTTGACCACACGTTCCAGGGCAAGCTGACCTCGTGCCTTGTCAATCCGCGCGCCTGCCATGAGACGGAACTGGTCTATACGCCCACCGCCGCGCCCAAGCGGGTGGCCGTAGTGGGGGCGGGGCCGGCGGGGCTGATGTGCGCCATGGTCGCGGCCGAGCGGGGGCACAGGGTGGTGCTGTTCGACCGCGCCGCACAACTGGGCGGGCAGCTGAACCTTGCCCGGCAGGTGCCCGGCAAGGAGGAGTTTCACGGTCTGGTGGACTGGTTCACCGCCTCGGTCACCCGGCTGGGGATTGAGGTGCGGCTGGGGCAAACCGCCGATACCGCCGATCTGGCCGGGTTTGATGAGGTGGTGGTGGCCACCGGCATCACCCCGCGCGATCCGGGCATCCCGGGGCAGGAGCGGGCGCTGAGCTATATCGACGTGCTGCGCGGCGCGCCGGTGGGCCGGCGGGTGGCGATTGTCGGCGCCGGGGGCATCGGCTTTGATGTGGCCGAATATCTGGTGGCCGGCGGCCATTCCGCCACCGAAGACCCGGCGCTCTGGCGCCGCGAATGGGGGGTGGGCGACCCGGCCGAGGTGCCCGGCGGTCTGGCCGAACCCCGGCCCGAACCGCCCGCGCGCGAGGTCTGGCTGTTGCAGCGCAAGCCCGAAAAGCCCGGCCGGGCGCTCGGCAAGACCACCGGCTGGATTCACCGCGCCGCGCTGGCGGCAAAGAACGTCCGCATGATCGGCGGCTGCACCTATCAGCGCATCACGGATCAGGGGCTGGTCGTGCTGCGAGACGGGGTTGAAGAGCTGATCGCCGTCGACAACGTGGTCCTTTGCGCCGGCCAGCTGCCTGAACGCGGCCTTGCCGACCGGCTGGCGGCGGCGGGCATCGCCGCCCATGTCATCGGCGGGGCGGATGTGGCGGCCGAACTGGACGCGAAGCGCGCGATTGATCAGGGCGCGCGGCTGGCGGCGCGGCTTTAGGGCGGAACGCGTTCAATCTGATGCAGACTGAACGCGTTCCAAGAGATGCGCTCTAGTTCAGCAGCGCCTCAATCTCGCCGGTGATGGCCGGGGCGCCGGGGCGGGTGGTGGAACCCCAGGCCTTCACGAACTGCCCGTCTGGCCCGATCAGCACCTTGTTGAAGTTCCAGCCCGGCGTGAAGCCGTGTTCCGCCTGCAACCAGCCATAGAACGGGTGCAGTTTGCCCTTGGCCACATGCTCGATCGTGGTCATCGGCAGCGTCAGGTCGAAGTTCACGGCGCAGAAGGCCTTCACTTCGTCGTCGCTGCCCAGTTCCTGCGCGAAATCGTCCGAGGGCACGGCCAGCACCACCACACGGCCGCCATAGCTGTCGGACAGCGCCTGAAGGTCATCGTATTGCGGTGTGAAGCCGCAGAGCGAGGCGGTGTTCACCACCAGCACCGGCTTGCCGCGCCAGTCGGCCATGTCATAGGCGCCGCCATCGATGGAGCGAAAGCTGAAGGCGGGCGGCGCATCGGCGGCCAGCGCCGGCGCGGCCATCAGGGCAAGGGCAACAAGGGGGCCGGTCAGCCGGGGCATGGGCAATCCTTTCGCGCTACAGACAATCTACGCAGCCGCGCGCCCGGCGGATCACACGATTGCGCGATCAGGGCGCCTTGCGGATCGTGTCGCCCGGCTGAAGGGTGGGCGACAGCTCGATCACCTCGCCGCCGATCACGCCGCCATGGGCCTTGCCTGCCACGATCTCGGCCGCCTTGCGCCCGATCTCCAGCCGGCAGGCGTCCATCGTGGCCAGCCGCCGCGGCAGGCCGTCCAGCAACTCGACGCCGTTGAACCCGGCCAGCCCGATCTTGCCCGGCACGTCCAGCCCCTTGTCCAGACAGTAAAGCAGACCGCCCGCGCCGATCATGTCATTGGAATAGTAAAGGAAATCGACATCCGGGCTGCGTTTCAGCACGGCCTCGGTCATCTCGCGGCCCTTCAGAAGCGCCGATCCGCCCGAATAGAACTCACGGTCGGCCAGCGTCAGCCCGTGACGGGCCAGCGCATCCTCAAACCCTTCCAGCCGTTTGCGGGCGCGGTGGTCGTTGGGCATCTGGGTGCCAAGGAAGGCGATGCGCCGGTAGCCGGCGGCGATGATCGTCTCGGCCATCTGGCGCCCGGCGCGGCGGTGCGAGATGCCGACGGCGGAATCAACCGGCTGCCCGTCAATATCCATGATCTCGACAATGGGAATTCCGGCCTGTGCCAGCATCGCCTGCGCGGCGGCGCTATGTTCCAGCCCGGCCAGGATGATGCCCGAAGGCCGCCAGCTGAGCATTTCGTACAGCACGGATTCCTCGCGCTCGGGCAGGTAGTTGGTCACGCCCACAACCGGCTGAAGTCCCGTATCTTCAAGCACTTCCGAGATGCCGGTCAGCACTTCGGGGAAGACCATGTTCGACAGCGAGGGGATGATGACGCCGACCAGATTGACCCGCTGGCTGGCCAGGGCGCCAGCGATCTTGTTCGGCACATAGCCCAGGTTCCGCGCCGCCTCCAGCACCCGTTCCCGCGTGGCGTCCGACACATCGCCACGGTTGCGCAACACGCGGCTGACCGTCATTTCGCTGACGCCCGACGCCTCGGACACATCGCGAAGGGTAAGGGGGCGGCGGGGATCGAAGCCGGCGGACTTGGTCAATTGCGGCGGTCCTGATGCTGGGTATGCTTCTTGTTAGCGCCAAAACTGGCCTTGTCCAACCCTTGATTCTGGGCTATGTTACCGCTAACGGCTTCGTGCCGGCCATATCCTGCGCGTCCTGCAAGCTCTCAACCCGGACGCAACGGAGACCGAAGGGGGAGTGGTGGGCCAAATTTCACTCCCCCTTTTCTTTTGCCCGGTTGCCTCGGCGGCAAAATCCAAGCAGAAACGGCGCGTGAACGGCTTCGGCCCCGTAGCTCAACGGATAGAGCGTCCCCCTCCTAAGGGGAAGGTTGCAGGTTCAAGTCCTGCCGGGGTCACCAGCGCCGCGCCCGGAGGCGCGGCGGCGGGATCAGAAATCCAGATTCTCGACGTTCAGCGCGTTCGACTGGATGAACTCACGCCGCGGTTCCACCACATCGCCCATCAGTTTCGAGAAGATGTCGTCGGCTTCGGCGATGTCATCGACCTTGACCTGCAAGAGCGTCCGCGCCTCGGGGTCCAGCGTGGTTTCCCAAAGCTGTTCGGGGTTCATCTCGCCCAGACCCTTGTAGCGTTGCAGGGTCAGGCCCTTTTCGCCCTCGGTCAGGATGGATTTCAAAAGGTCGATCGGGCCATGCACCAGCTGCTCACGGTCCTTGCGCACAAGCCGGGCCGGGTCGCGATAGACATCGCGGTTCTGGCCTGCCAGCTGCGACAGCTTGCGTGCCTCGGACGACCGCAGAACTGCGCCGTCCAGCGTGCGCAACTCTTCCACCCCGCGCAGCACGCGGCTCAGCCGGATGCCGTGATCCTGGGTGATGCGGCCGGTCCAGCCGCGTTCATATTCGACCGCGATCATGTTCAGACGTCGGGCGACCTGATCGGCCACCAGTTGCAGATCGGCATCCGCCCGGCCCGGATCGAAGGCGCCGGCCAGCGCCGCCTGTTCCAGAATGCCGCGCGGGTAATGGGTGGGGAAGCTGTCCAGCACCCGGCGGAAGGCACGGGCGCCTTCAACCACGCGGGCCAGATCGGCGCCGGCGATTTCCTCGCCGCTTTGCAGGCGCAGCACGGCGCCTTCCAGCCCCATCTCGATCAGGTAATCGTCCAGCGCCGCCTGATCCTTCAGGTAAACCTCGGACTTGCCGCGCGCCACTTTGTAAAGCGGCGGCTGCGCGATATAGAGGTAACCACCCTCGATCAGCTGCGGCATCTGGCGGAAGAAGAAGGTCAGCAGAAGCGTGCGGATATGCGCGCCGTCCACGTCGGCGTCGGTCATGATGACGACCTTGTGGTAGCGCAGCTTCGAAATGTCGAACTCATCCCGCCCGATCCCGGTTCCCAGCGCGGTGATCAGCGTGCCGATTTCCTGAGACGACAGCATCCGGTCAAACCGCGCGCGCTCCACGTTCAGGATCTTGCCGCGCAGGGGCAGCACGGCCTGATTGCTGCGGCTGCGGCCCTGCTTGGCGGAACCGCCGGCCGAGTCGCCCTCGACCAGGAAAAGCTCCGACTTGGCGGGATCGCGTTCCTGACAATCGGCCAGCTTGCCGGGCAGCGAGGCCACGTCAAGCGCGGTCTTGCGGCGGGTCAGCTCGCGCGCCTTGCGGGCGGCTTCGCGGGCCAGCGCCGCCTCGATGATCTTGCCGACGATGATCCGCGCCGGTCCGGGGTTTTCCTCAAACCACTCGGCCAGCTTTTCGTTCACCAGGTTCTCGACCGCCGGACGCACCTCGCTGGAAACCAGCTTGTCCTTGGTCTGGCTGGAGAATTTCGGGTCCGGCACCTTCACCGACAGAACGCAGGTCAGCCCCTCGCGGGCGTCATCGCCGGTGAAATCGACCTTCTCCTTCTTGGCGATGCCCGAGGTCTGGGCATAGGCATTGATCGTGCGCGTCAGCGCGCCACGGAAGCCCGCAAGGTGGGTGCCGCCGTCGCGCTGGGGGATGTTGTTGGTGAAGGGCAGCACGTTTTCGTGGTAGCTGTCATTCCACCACATCGCCACTTCCACGCCGATGCCGTTCTTTTCACCCAGCATGTAGATGGGCTCCGGCATGACCGAAGTCTTTGACCGGTCGATGTATTTCACGAATTCCTTGACGCCGCCCTCATAGAACAGCTCGGTCCGCTGGGGTTCGGCGTGGCGTTCGTCCTCGATGATGATGCGGACGCCCGAGTTCAGGAAGGCCAGTTCCCGCAGGCGGGTTTCCAGCACCTTGAAGCTGTAGTCGAGATTGCTGAACGTGCCGTCCGGGCGGTTGGTCTTGGCGCTGGCAAGAAAGCGCACCTCGGTGCCGCGCATGCCGGGGGCGGGGCCGACCTCATGCACATGCACCACGCATTCGCCGTCCTCGAACCGGGCGCGGTATTCCTTTTCGTCGCGCCAGACCGTCAGCTCCAGCCATTCCGACAGCGCGTTGACGACCGAGACGCCCACGCCGTGCAACCCGCCCGAGACCTTGTAGGCGTTGCCGCCTTCGTCGGTGTTGTTGAACTTCCCGCCGGCGTGCAGCTGGGTCATGATGACTTCGGCCGCCGAAACGCCCTCTTCGGCGTGGATGTCCACCGGAATGCCGCGGCCGTTGTCGCGGACCGAAACGCTGTCATCGGCGTGGATTTTCACGGTGACGGCGGTGGCATGGCCTGCCAGCGCCTCGTCAATGCCGTTGTCCACGACCTCATAGACCATGTGATGCAGGCCCGAGCCGTCATCGGTGTCGCCGATATACATGCCGGGGCGCTTGCGAACCGCCTCCAACCCCTTGAGAACCTTGATGGAATCCGCGCCGTATTCGGCGGGTTTGCGGGCGGCTTCGGCCATGCGTCGGGAACCCTTCAAATTGCCTGCAACTTATAGCGGCTGGGGTGGGGGATGTCACCCCCACCCCCCAAGATGTTGCGTCACAGGAAGGGGATGACCAGACCCACCGCCACCAGAAGGCAGCCCGAAATCACGTTCAGCCGCCGCACGCTTTCGGGGCTGGACAAAAGCCGCCGCGCCCGGTCCAGGAAGTAGGCAAGGCCCAGGTTTCCCGCCATCGGTACGATGGCCGAGATGGCGATGATCAGCACCACATCCAGCGCCGTCAGGCTGCCAAGCGCGAAGAAGCCCGGCAGCGCGCCCATGTAGAACAGGATCGCCTTGGGGTTGCCGATCACCGCCGCCACCCCCACCGAGAAACCGGCCCACAGGCCGGGCCGCGTCAGCCGGCTGTCGCTGTTCAGCGTGGCGGCGGGCTTGCGGATCAGCAGGATGCCCATGACCAGAAACACCCCGGCCGCGACCCAGCGCAACAAGCTGAGGAAATCGCCATAGACGCTTTCGATCCAGCTGAGGCCCAGAATGGCCGCCAACGGCCAGATCAGGTCGCCCAAAGCCACGCCCACCGCCAAGGGCCATGCCGCCGCCATGCCGCCCGATAGCGCGCGCGCCGTCAGCGCCACCCAGACCGGGCCGGGAACCGCCCAAAGCCCTGCCATTCCAAGGGCATAAAGGCCAAGCTGATAGAAGGTGACACTCATGCTGCGGGCTCCGGTAGGGTCAGGCTGCCGTCTTCGTTCAGCGGCCAGAACGGGTTCATCGCGACTTCCCAGACATGGCCGTCGGGGTCGGCCCAGTAGCCGGAATAGCCGCCCCAGAACACCTTTTCCGGGGCTTTCAGCGCGGTCGCTCCGGCGGCAAGGGCGGCGGCGAAGGCGGCATCCACCTCGGCCTCGGTGGCGAAGTTCTGGGCCAGCGTGATGGCGCCGGTGCCAAGTTGGGCGCCCGGCCGGCCCTGATCGGCGGCCAGATCGGCCTGCCCGAAAAGCGCAAGCGCCTGCCCCTGCAACTGGATGAAGGCCACGCCGGGCTGGCTTTCGGCATGCTCCTGCCAGCCCAGCCGGGCATAGAAGGCGCGGGCGGCCGGCAGATCGGCGGTGCCCAGGGTGATCAGGGTAATACGCTTCGGAATCATGATGTTACCTTTGATATTCCGTCTTCGTCCGTCACATGCAGCAGCTGCGCGCGGGGGCCAAGCGCCTCAAACAACGCCGCTTCGGTGCCCGTCATCAGCGCCTGCGCGCCCAGGGCGCAGATCTCATCGTAAAGCGCCGCGCGGCGGGCGGTGTCCAGATGGGCTGCGACCTCATCCAGCAACAGAACCGGCGCACGGCCCAGATCGGCGGCCAGCGCGCGGGCATTGGCCAGGATCAGGCTGATCAGCAGGGCCTTCTGCTCGCCGGTCGAACACTGGTCAGCGGGCACGCCCTTGGCGGCATAGACCGCCGCCAGATCGCTGCGGTGGGGGCCGGCCAGGGTGCGGCCGGCGGCCATGTCGCGCCGCCGCCCTTCGGACCACAGG
>JACZKR010000105.1 GCA_014859945.1 Paracoccaceae bacterium
CCCCCCCCCCCCCGTCCGGCCATCAGGGATTGGCGCCGATGGTCTGTTCCAGCCAGGGCAGGAAGTTCGAGATACGGGTATAGGCCGAGAAGAGCGCCGTCTCCTCACATCCCTTGCCGTCCGAAGCCGACAGGCCCCAGCTGACGATGCCGGCCTGAATATAGGTGCCGTCGTCCAGCGGCACGACCAGCGGCCCGCCGCTGTCACCCGAACAGGCGGTCTTGCCGCCTTCGAACGTGCCCGAACACAGCATGTTGTCGCTCATCGGGCGGGGGGCGCGGGCGACCAGTTCATCCCACAGCGCATAGGCGTCTTCCTCGCGCAGCGACAGGACGCCGGCGGCATAGGCAAAGCCTTCAACCGCCGCTTCGGCCCGCGCTTCCAGCATGGCCTGGTTGCAGGCGTTGCGGTCCATCATCTGGATCTGGGTCTGGCGCAGGGCTTCGGGGTGCTGGCCGCCCTCGGTCAGGCCCCAGCCAGTGACCAGCGTCACCACGCCGGGCTGGTCCAACATGTCGCCGAACTGGGCATCGGGCACCTGAATGGTCGAATAGGGCACCTGCGGGGCGCGGGTCAGCTTGATCAGCGCAATGTCAAAGTCAAAGGCGGTGCCGACATAGGACGGATGGCGGAAGATCTGCGCCACCCCCACAAGGTCGCCCTTGCCCGGAGCCAGCGTGTTGGTGCCGACCAGAACCGACAGGGCAGCGGGATCAAGATCGCCCCAGTTGCCGTCCTTGTCGGCCATGTGAACGCAGTGCGCCGCCGTCAGAACCCAGCGGTCCAGGATCATCGAGCCGCCGCAGAACTGGCCGTCCGGGCTGACCGGCGCGCCGTTGATCATCAGCGCCACCTGCCAGGGCCAGGCACCATCGGCCGCAACCTCACCGCCGATCACCTTGCCGCCGCCGGCCGCCGCGGCCTTTTGCTGGTAGGCACCCTTCTCGCCACTCTTCGCCCAGTCATAGGGGCTGGGCGGCGGGCTGACCTCAAGCCCGAAGGGGGTGGTATCGGCAGCGGCGGGCGACAGCCCGGGCAGCACGAGAGCAAGGGGCAGAAGGGCCCGCGCAAGCAGTTTTTTCATCGTTTACTCCTCATCCTCCGGCCTCACTCCGTCGCGGGCGACAGGCGGACCGCCTGACGCAGCATCATGACGGCCGCGGGCCGCGCCGAAAAGCCCCGCGTCGTTTCTTCGGTTTCGGGGTCCATCCGCCCCATCAGCCAGATTTCCGCGCCGCTGTCGGCATCGGCATAGGCTCGGCTCATCTGTGGTTCGGCCAGCCGCGTCAGGTCAACCCGCGCGCCGAATTCATCGACCGGCACCGCCAGCAACATCAGTTCGTCCAGCGCCGACGTGCTGTCGGGCGTGATCAGCATGCCCACCCGCGCGCTTTCCCCCGGGGCCAGCCGGTTCGACAGGCCCCGGCTGGGCCAAAGCGGCGCCACCGTGAAATCCGCGTTGAAGTAAAGGGCCGAGACATCCACCTCTTTGCCCGAAACATTGGTGACCGTGACCCAAAGCTGATCACAGGGCTGCAACCCCTGTTCGGGATCAACAGGTTCCAGCGCCCCCGGCTTGCCGCAGGTCTCGCCGTCGGGCTGGCCGGGGCGGCGTTCATAGCGCGCCTCCAGCGGCGCCTTGCCGGTCAGGCTGCGTCCGGCCATCCCGGCGAAAAGCTTGCGCAGCCGCAGCGCGTGTGAGGCTTCTTCCATCACCCGCGCCAGCGCCTCGGCCGGGGTTTCGCCGGATTCCGGGCGGATGCGCGGGGTGGAACCGGGGCCGGCCGGGTCCAGCACGCCATCGGCGCCGGCCAGCGCCACCGTGCCATCCACCAGCACCGGCACCAGATCGGGCTGCGGGGCGGGGTCGGTGAGGGCGGCCGTCCATTCGGTATAATCATGGCCGTCGCCCGCATCGGCCCGCAC
>JACZKR010000106.1 GCA_014859945.1 Paracoccaceae bacterium
AGCGCTGCACCACGCTGCGCCGCCTGTTCCTGCACGAAAGCCTGTATGATGCCTTCCTGCCCCGCCTGAAATCCGCCTATGCCAGCGTGAAGGTCGGCAACCCCTTGGAGCAGGGCGTGCTGGTCGGCCCGCTGATTGACGAAGGCGCGCTGAACGCGATGCTGGCGGCGCTGGATCAGGCGCGCGCCGCCGGCGGCACCGTGCATGGCGGCGAGGTGGTGGCGGGCCATGGCGGCGCCTATATCCGCCCCGCTCTGGTCGAGATGCCGGAACAGACCGGCCCCGTCCTGCACGAAACCTTCGCGCCTGTGCTTTATGTGATGAAATACAGCGACTTCGACGCGGTTCTTGAAGCGCACAACGCCGTGCCGCAGGGCCTGTCGTCGTCAATCTTCACCAATGACCTGCGCGAGGCCGAGGCCTTCCTGTCCGCACGGGGCAGCGACTGCGGCATTGCTAATGTGAACATCGGCCCCTCGGGCGCTGAGATCGGCGGCGCCTTCGGGGGCGAGAAGGAAACCGGCGGCGGGCGGGAATCGGGTTCGGATGCGTGGAAGGCCTACATGCGCCGCGCCACCAACACGATCAACTACGGCTCGACCCTGCCGCTGGCGCAGGGGGTGGTCTTCGACATCTGAGACCTGCCATCAGGTAAAAAGGAAGGGCCGTCGCCTGGGGAGCGACGGCCCTTTTGCGTTCTGAAACTGCGGGCAAGCCCGCGCACCAAGAACCAGGTAAAAAGGCGGGAAGAACGGGAACCGGGAAGAGTTTACCATCTACGCTCAATAAGATGACCATAGCCCGGATCGTCGCCCAACGCATCGTCTGGAATCCCTGACCCCGCTTCCGGCAGGGCTGTCGGGGGGGGATGATTCTTCCCGTCAGGGTGGTTGACGGGGCGGTTTGCTTGACCCCACCCGGCTTTTCCGCTATCGCGCGCGGAGGGCGGTTTGCGCCCCTTGACGCCGGGGCGCCCGGAAAACTTGCGTCCCTTCTCAGAATTGCGGGCCGATCCCGCATCACCCAGGACGCTGATGACCAAATTCTCTGATCTTGCCCTTGACCCCCGCGTGTTGCAGGCGGTGGCCGAAGCCGGCTATGAAACGCCCACCCCCATTCAGGCTCAGGCCATTCCCCCCGCGCTGCAAGGCCAGGACGTGCTGGGCATTGCCCAGACCGGCACCGGGAAAACCGCCAGCTTCACGCTGCCGATGATCACCCTTCTGGGACAGGGCCGCGCCCGCGCCCGGATGCCGCGCAGCCTTGTGCTGGCGCCGACGCGCGAACTGGCCGCACAGGTGGCGGAAAACTTCGACATCTATGCCAAGCATACCAAGCTGACCAAGGCGCTGCTGATCGGCGGCGTGTCGTTTGGCGAGCAGGACAAGCTGATCGACCGCGGCGTCGATGTGCTGATCGCCACGCCGGGCCGCCTTCTGGACCATTTCGAGCGCGGCAAGCTCTTGTTGACCGGCGTGCAGATCATGGTGGTCGATGAGGCCGACCGGATGCTGGACATGGGCTTCATCCCCGATATCGAGCGCATCTTCCAGCTGACCCCCTTCACCCGCCAGACCCTGTTCTTCAGCGCGACCATGGCGCCCGAGATCGAGCGGATCACCAACACCTTCCTGACCAACCCCGCCAAGGTTGAGGTCGCCCGGCAGGCCACCGCCTCGACCACGATCGAGCAGCGCCTGGTCGAATTCACGCCCAGCCGCAAGGATCGCAGCTTTACCGAAAAGCGCGCCGTCCTGCGCGCGCTGATCCGGTCCGAGGGTGAGGCCTGCACCAACGCCATCATCTTCTGCAACCGCAAGATGGATGTGGACGTCGTAGCGAAGTCACTGAAATCCCACGGTTTCAACGCGGCCCCCATCCATGGCGACCTGGAGCAGAGCCAGCGGATGAAGACGCTGGATGCTTTCCGAGACGGGGAACTGCGCCTTCTGGTCGCCTCGGATGTGGCGGCGCGCGGGCTCGACATTCCGGCGGTGAGCCACGTCTTCAACTTCGACATGCCCAGCCACCCCGAGGATTACGTCCACCGCATCGGCCGCACCGGCCGGGCCGGGCGTCAGGGCAAGGCCTTTTCCATCGCGACCCCGGCCGATGGCAAGTATCTGTCGGCCATCGAAAGCCTGGTGAAGATGGCGATCCCGCGCGGCACCCGGCCCGAAGGCGCGCTGGACGATGCCGGCGACCGCCCCGACCGCGGCCGCGAAGAGCGTGGCGGCAGCCGGT
>JACZKR010000107.1 GCA_014859945.1 Paracoccaceae bacterium
CGTTTGACGAACTGACGCTGGCCAGTTCCTTCACGCAGGATTACCCGGAGTATGAGATCATCTTCTGCGCCCCGCGCGAAGATGACCCGGCGGTGCCGCTGATCCGCCGGCTGATCGCCCGCCATCCCGCCGTGCCCGCCCGGCTGCTGACCGGCGAGGCGGCGCTGGCGAACCCCAAGCTTGCCAATCTGGCCAAGGGCTGGGCGGCGGCGCGCCATCCGTTCGTCTGCATGACCGACAGCAACCTGCTGCTGCCGCCCGACTATCTGCGCAGCCTTGCCGCCGCCTGGGGGCCGGATACCGGCATGGTCTCGGCCCCGCCGGTGGGGCTGATGCCGCAGGGCGCGGGCGGGCGGCTGGAGGCGGCTTTCCTCAACGGCAATCAGGCGCGGCTGCAACTGGCCGCCGCCCGGCTGGGACTGGGCTTTGCCCAGGGCAAGACGCTGTTCTTCCACCGCGATCTTTTGAACCGCGCCGGCGGCATCGCCGCCCTTGGCCGCCATCTGGCCGAGGATGTCACCGCCACCCGCCTGATCCGCGCCATGGGGCTGAAGGTCACGCTGGCGCCCTGCCCCTACCCTCAGCCCCTGGGCCGCCGCCCCCTGCGCGCCGTCTGGCAGCGGCAACTTCGCTGGAGCCGGGTGCGCCGCGACGGCTTTCCCGCCCTTTTCGCGGCCGAGCCGCTGAACGGTGCCGCCCTGCCGCTGGCCCTTGCCGTGGCGGGCCTGCCGGGGCCGCTGGCGGCGGGCTATGCAGCGCTGTGGTATCTAGCGGAATGGGCGCTGATGCGGCGTGCGGGCTGGCCGGCGGGCTGGCGCGACCTTGCCACCCTGCCGCTGCGCGATGCGCTGATGCCGGCCCTATGGCTCGCCACCTTCCGCAGCCGCACGATCGAATGGCGCGGCCACGCCATGTCCGCCCCGCAGGCGACGGGCTGACCATGACCGCGCCGCGCTTTTCCTGCCTGATCCCGGCCTGGAACGAGGCGCCCCGCATCGGCGCCGTCCTGCGCGCGGTGGCGGGCCATCCGCTGTTGTCCGAGGTCATCGTCATCGACGACGGATCGACGGATGCCACCGCCGGCATCGCGCGCGACGCGGGCGCCACCGTGCTGCGCCTGCCCGGCAATACCGGCAAGACCGGCGCGCTGGCCCGCGGCATCGCCGCCGCCACGGGCAGCCATCTGGTGCTGATCGACGCCGACCTTCTGGGCCTGCGCGCCTTCGACATCACGCAACTGGTGGCCCCGGTGGCGCGGGGTCAGGCCACGGCGGCCCTGTCGCTGCGCGGCAATGCGCCGGGGCTGTGGCGGCTTCTGGGGCTGGACTACATCACCGGAGAACGGGTGATCCCCCGCGCGCTGGTCGCCGGCGCCGCGCTGGACCGGCTGCCGCGCTTCGGGTTCGAGGTCTGGCTGAACCGCCGCATCATCGCCGCTGGCGGGCCGGTGGCGGTGGTGGACTGGCCGGGGGTTTCCAGCCCGGCAAAGGCCGCCAAGCGCGGCGGGCGGTGGCGCGGCCTTGCCGCCGATGCCGCGATGCTGGGCGACATCTTCGCCACCATCCCCCCGCAAGAGGCGCTGGCCCAGATCGCCACCCTGCGCCGCCGCAGCTTGCGCGCCTAGCCGAAGGCCCGCCCCCAGAAGGCCAGAGACCGGCGCAGGTAGTCAGCAACATTGCTGCGGCGGAACACGCCATGCCCTTCGTCCGCATAAAGAACCACCTCATGCGGAATGCCTGCCGCCGTCAGTTCGCGCACCGCGGTATGGGTGTTCTCGGGCCCCACATTGGAATCTGCCAGCCCGTGAACGATCATCAGATGGCCCCGGATCCGGCCGATGAAATTGCCCGGAGAGGCATTGGCGTATTTCTCGGGATACTCTTCCGGCGTGCCACCCATCATCTCTTCGCTGTAGGCGCGGCCATGGGGCATCTCGGTTTCATGATAGTCGATGTCCAGCCGGTACATGCCGCACATCGGGATCGCCGCGTTCACCAGATCGGCATGGCGGGTGATGCCGGTCCAGCTGGAAAACCCGCCGTAAGAGTTGCCGGCCATGCCGATGCGGCCCGCCTGCCCGTGGCCGGCGGCCATTGCCGCCTCGATCCCGGCACGGATGTCGGTCTGTTCGCGTCCGCCCCAGCCATCGGCCTTGACCGCCTCGCGGAAGGCGCAGCCAAAGCCGGTGGAGCCGCGATAGTTCGGGTCCAGCACCGCAAAACCCGCCTGCACCCAGGCGCCGATCTTGGCGTTCGCCCAGTCCTCGGAATGCCAGGTCGGCCCGCCATGGACATAGGCGATCAGCCCGCGCGCCGGGCCTTCGGGCAGGTAAAGCCAGCCCTGCAGCGCCGTGCCGTCTGCGGCGGTCCAGCGGAAATCCTGCGGCGCGACATGGCGGCGGCCGGGCTCCGCCGGCGGGGTGAACAGGGGCGTTACCCGGCCATCAGGATGGACGCGGACAATCTGGTGCGGGGCGTCGGCGTCATAAGCCTCGGCCAGCCAGCCGCCATCGGGCAGCGCGTCATGCGGCAACAGGCTGCGGCGGCCGGAATGGTTGGGCAGGGGCGCCATTCCCCCGGCGCCCACGATCATCGCGTAACTGCGTCCGGCCTCATGCGCGATGCAGGCAAAATGCCCCGCGCCCGCCAGCACCGCATGGGGCAGCAGCGCGGGTTCCCCGGCGATCCACTCCACCGCGCCGGTCTCGGGCGCCAGCACCCCCAGCCAGTCGGCGCCGTCACGGTCGGCGACAAAGGCGATGCGGCCATCCGCCAGCCATTCGCCCCGCGCATTGGCGCTGTCGGACAGCCGCAGCACCTCATGCGCGGCACTGCCGTCAAGGTTCATCACCCAAAGCTGCGTGGCGCCGGGCCGGGTTTCGTGGCGGTGCCACAGAAGGCGCGTCCCGTCCGGCGACAGGCGCGGCCCGGTTTCAAACGGGGTTTCAGACCGCCCGATGCAGTGCCGCGCCCCGGTCAGGATATCCTGCCGCCAGATCAGGCCGCCGGGGGTCACCTGCCCGGTGTCATAATCGAAATCCGCAATGAAGATCAGCGCCTTGCCGTCCGAAGTGAAGGTGCCGCCATAAAGGTAATGGCTGTCCTGCACCGGCGTCAGCTGCGTCATCTCGCCGGTGTCGCGGTGCAACAGCAGCAGGTGGTCGTGTTCATTGGCATGGACCGACTGCGCCAGGATCAGCCGGCTGCCATCGGCCGAAACATCGCGGATGGCGAAATGGTCCTGGCCCCGGGTCAGCCGCCGGGCCGGCGCGCTGCCATCGGTGGGGGCGGTCCAGACATCATCGGTCTCGCCAAACCCGCCGCAGGTCCAGAAGGCCCAGGCCCCGTCGCCCGAAGCGCGGATCGTGGTGTAGCCGGGCAGCGCGGCCCAGAGCGTGGCAAGATCGTCGGTCATCGGTCAGCTTTCGGCAAAATGGCAGGCGGCCAGCCGGCCCCCCGGAAAGGCGCGCAGTTCCGGCCGCTCGGCCCGGCAGACCGGCTGCACCATCGGGCAGCGCCCGGCAAAGACGCAGCCCGGCGGCGGCGCGGTGACCGAGGGCAGTTCCCCCGCCAGCGCCGTGCCGCGCCGCAACCGTTCAACGCCCGGATCGGGCTCGGGCACGGCGGCTTTCAGCGCGGTGGCATAGGGGTGCAGCGGCCGGGCATAGAAGGCGTCGCGGGGCGCGTGTTCGATCACCCGGCCCAGACACATCACCATCACCTCATGGCTGATGTGGCGCACCACGGCCAGGTTGTG
>JACZKR010000108.1 GCA_014859945.1 Paracoccaceae bacterium
CCCCTGCCCTGGGGCGCCAGCCTGCGGGCGCTGGCGATCTGGGGCGCCGTCTGGCTGGTGCCGCTGGGCCTTCTGGCATGGCAGGGCGGCTTTCTGGCCGAGATTGCCGGCTTCTTCTCCAAACTCGCGCTGCTGACCTTCGGCGGCGCCTATGCGGTGCTGGCATGGATGGCGCAGGAAGTGGTTGAGGGCCGCGGCTGGCTGTCCTTGCGCCAGATGATCGACGGGCTGGGGCTGGCCGAAACCACGCCGGGGCCGCTGATTCTGGTCACCGAATTCGTGGCTTTCGTCGCGGGCCACGGCCGGGGCGGCTGGGGGCTTGGGCTGACCGCCGCCGTCACCGCGCTGTGGATGACCTTCGCCCCCTGCTTCCTGTGGATCTTCGCCGGCGCGCCGTGGATCGACCGGCTGACCGCGGCCCCGCGCCTGTCGGCCGCCCTTGCCGCCATCACCGCCGCCGTGGTCGGCGTCATCGCCCATCTGTCCCTGTGGTTCGCGCTGCATGTGCTGTTTGGCCAGACCTTCCGGCTGGCGGCGGGGCCGGTCACCCTGACCCTGCCCGACCTTGCCACGCTGCAGCCGCTGGCCCTTGCGCTGGCATTGTTTTCGGGCTGGGCGCTGCTGTGGCGGCACTGGCCGCTGCCGCTTGTCCTGCTGATCTGCGCGCTGGTGCCGGCGGCGCTGGTGCTGGTCTGAGGCCCGCCGGGAATCAATCCGCACCAGCGCGGCGCGGCGCGCTTTCCCCAAGGTCACTTTGGCCCCGCCGCCCGCAAACCCGGCGCCGCCCCGCGCGCAAAACCGAAAAATTACCGTTCATTTTCATTGCCTTGACAACCCATCTGAAAACCGCCCCGCCCCCTTCCTTTCCGGGTCAGATCGCCTATGCTAGCCGCATTGCAGAAAGGGAGTGGCATGGCGAAGTCGATTGATTACGGCACCCTGATGCACCGCGCGATGCGCGGCCTCATCCAGACCGTTCTCAAGGACGTGGCCCGCGAAGGCCTGCCCGGCGCCCACCATTTCTTCATCACCTTCGACACCACGCACCCTGATGTGGCGATGGCCGACTGGCTGAAGGAACGCTATCCGTCCGAGATGACGGTGGTGATCCAGCACTGGTTTGAAAACCTTGAGGTGACCGACGAACAGTTCTCGGTCACGCTGAACTTCGGCAACTCGCCCGAGCCGCTGGTGATCCCTTTCGATGCCGTCCGCACCTTCATCGACCCTTCGGTCGAATTCGGCCTGCGCTTTGAAAGCCATGACGAGGAAGAAGAGGAGGACGAAGACGGCGACGACGATCCCGACGACGATCCGCCCGAACCCCGTCATGACGCCGAGATCGTGCGGCTTGACCGCTTCCGCAAGAACTGACCGGGCCGGAAATGTCAGGTGAAGCGCAGCTTTTCTTTCGCCAGCTGATCAGCAATCCGCGCCAGATCTCGGCGCTGGCCCCTTCATCGCGCGCGTTGGCCCGCGCCATGGCCGAGGGCCTTGGCCCCCACAGCGGCCCGGTGGTGGAATTCGGCCCCGGCACCGGCCGGCTGACCGAGGGGATTCTGGCCGCCGGCGTGGCCCCGCATAACCTGACGCTGTTCGAGATGAACGGCGAATTCGTCGGCCACCTCCGCCACCGTTTTCCCGGCGTGCATGTGGTCCACGGCCCGGCGCAGGCCGCCCCCGGCCATATGACGGTGCCGGTCGCCCATGTGATCTCGGGCCTGCCGCTGCTGTCGATGCCCACCGGCCTGCGCGAAGAGATCGTGGCCGCCGCCTTTGCGGTTCTGGCGCCCGGCGGCGAATATGTGCAGTTCACCTATGGCCCGAAACCCGCGCTGACGCCCGACCAGATGGCGCGGCTGAGACTGACCGTGCGCCCCGGCCGCCGGGTCTGGACCAACCTGCCCCCCGCCCGCGTCTACCGCTTTCGCCGGGCCTAGGCGGCGCGGCGTTTCGCGTCCCAGTATGCGACGGTATGCCAATTGATTTTGCACCGCAGCGGCCCTAAGACGGGCGCGACCCGATCATGGCCCGATCAAGGAGTGTCCCGATGACCGCGACCCGCACCGAAACCGACAGCTTCGGACCGCTTGAGGTTCCCGCCGACAAGTACTGGGGCGCGCAGACCCAGCGCTCGATCATCAACTTCCCCATCGGATGGGAACGGCAGCCGGTAGCGATCATCCGCGCGCTGGGGGTGATCAAGAAGGCCTGCGCCGAGGTGAACATCGCGCAGGGCGACATTTCGGCCGAACTCGGCAACGCCATTTCGGCGGCGGCGACCGAGGTGATCGAGGGCAAGTTCGACGACAATTTCCCGCTGGTGGTGTGGCAGACCGGTTCCGGCACGCAATCGAACATGAACGCGAACGAAGTGATCTCGAACCGCGCGATCGAGATGCTGGGCGGGGTGAAGGGCTCGAAAAAGCCCGTCCATCCGAATGACCATGTAAACATGGGACAATCGTCCAACGACACGTTTCCGACCGCGATGCATGTGGCCATCGGCATGATGGCCCGCGACGTGCTCTTGCCGGGGCTGGAAAAGCTGTCGGCGGCGCTCTGGGCCAAATCGGCCGAGTTCAGGGACATCATCAAGATCGGCCGCACCCATACGCAGGATGCCACCCCCCTGACGCTGGGGCAGGAATTTTCGGGCTATGCGACGCAGGTCGACAAGGGGATTGCCCGGGTCAAGGCCTGCCTGCCAGACATCTACGAACTGGCGCAGGGCGGCACCGCCGTGGGCACCGGGCTGAACACCCGCGTCGGCTGGGATACCCGCGTGGCGGCGGCGATTGCACGGATCACCGGCCTGCCCTTCGTCACCGCGCCGAACAAGTTCGAGGCGCTGGCGGCCCATGACGCGATGGTCATGTTCTCGGGCGCGCTGAAGACCGTGGCGGCGGCCTTGTTCAAGATCGCCAATGACCTGCGTCTCTTGGGCTCCGGCCCCCGTTCGGGCCTTGGCGAACTGATCCTGCCGGAAAACGAGCCGGGTTCGCCGATCATGCCGGGCAAGGTGAACCCCACCCAGGCCGAGGCGCTGACCATGGTCTGCGCCCATGTCATGGGCAATGACGCGGCGGTGGGCTTTGCCGGTTCGCAGGGCCATTTCGAGCTGAACGTCTACAACCCGATGATGTCCTACAACGTGCTGCAGTCCATGCAGCTTCTGGGCGATGCGGCGGGGTCCTTCACCGACAACATGGTGGTCGGCACCCAGGCCAATACCGCGCGGATCGACAAACTGATGAAGGAAAGCCTGATGCTGGTGACGGCGCTGGCCCCCACCATCGGCTATGACAACGCGACCAAGGTCGCCAAGACCGCCCACAAGAACGGCACGACCCTGAAGGAAGAGGCGATTGCCCTTGGCTTCGTCGATGCCGAAACCTTCGACCGTGTGGTGCGGCCCGAAGACATGATCAGCCCCAAGGGCTGAGATGGGTGAGGTCGTCAACCTCCGGCAGGTGAAAAAGCAGGCGGCCCGCAAGGCCGCCCGCGCCAAGGGGGATGAGAATGCCGCGAAATTCGGCCTGACCAAGGCCGAGCGTCAGTTGCAGAAGGCGCAGGCCGAGAAATCGGCCCGCGATCTGGACGGGCACCGGCGCGACGGCGATTAACCCGCCGGTAACCGGTTTGCGGCAGGCTGCGGGGCGGAGGTGACCGCCATGCTGCAACCCTTGCCCGACCACCTGTCGCCCGACCGCTGGATCGCCCAGATATTCTCGGCGCGGACCGCTGCCGAAGGCGGCATCGTCCGCCGCCGCGTCAGCGATGTGGAAAGGCTGGTCGGGCGTGAGCGGTTCCTGCGCGAAATCGCCCGGCGTGGCTTTCGCGCGGTGGAAAACGGCGGCCATATCGTGATCTTCTGCAATGCCGAACCGGTGCGGATCGTGGTGTAGCCAAGTTTCTTCAAAGAAACTTGGAAATTTCTTCGAAGAAATTTCCAAAATCCTTCCAAGGATTTTGTCTCCCTGCCCGACCCCGGTTACACTCCCCCCATGTCCAGCCGCCCCGAAAAACACTCGCTGACCCTTCACGGCCACCGCACCAGCGTGTCGATGGAGGCGGCGTTCTGGCAGGCCTTCCGCAATCTGGCGCTGTCACGCGGCCAAAGCCTGAATGCGCTGGCGGCCGAGATCGACGCGGCCCGCCCGCCCGATATCGGGCTGGCCTCGGCGATCCGGGTGCATCTGCTGACGGCCGCGCTCAGCCGGTCAGATCGGTGATCACCGCCACGCCCGGCGGCATCGGCGCGTCAAAGGCCCGCAGTTCGGCACTGGCAGCCGACAGCGGCACCTCGCGCGCCACGATCGGGCGCACATCCACCCGGCCGGTCTCGATCATCGTCAGAAGCGACGGATAGCGCCAGGCCGGCATGCCGCGGGTGCCGAATACCGACAACTGCTTCATGTAGACCGCGTTCATGTTGATCTCCATCCGCGCGGTGTGGCCGGTGGGCAGCCCCACCTGCACATGCCGCCCCAGCGGCCGCAGGCATTCAAGCGAGGCATTGGCCGTGGCCGCGATTCCCAGCGCCTCGACACTGACATGGGCGCCGCCGCCGGTGATCTCGACGATCCGCGCCGCCACATCGCCGTCGCGCGCATCCACCGCCGCCTCGGCGCCCAGCGACAGGGCATGCGACAGCCGCTCGGCCACGATATCCACCAC
>JACZKR010000109.1 GCA_014859945.1 Paracoccaceae bacterium
CCACCGCCCCGCCCATCTGCGCGGCCACATCGGCCAGCGCGGCGGCGGCGCTCATCGCGCCATTGGCGGCACCCACCGCCGTCACCATCGCCGCGCCGTCCTGATTGGTCGGCGGGCGGGCGGCATCGGGACGGAAATGCGCCTGGGCGTCGTCCCAGATCAGCTTGCCGCCGCAATGGCTCCACAGATGGACCACCGGCGACCAGCCGCCCGACATGGCGACGGCATCGCAGGAAATCTCTTCCAGAACAGCGCCTTCCCCGGCCTGCAGGCCGATGGCGACGCCGGTCACGCGCTTGGCGCCCTTCACCTTCACCACGGCCCGGCCCGCCTCGACCCGGATGCCCATGGCGCGGGCGCGGGCGGGCAGATCGCCCGTCACCTCGGCGCGGGCGTCGATCACCGCCGGCACCTCCAGCCCCGCTTCCTTCAGCGCGATGGCGGTGCGGTAGGCGTCGTCGTTGTTGGTCACGACCACCGTGCGGTCACCGGGGCTGACGGCCCAGTTCGCCACATAGTCGCGCACCGCGCTGGCCAGCATGACGCCCGGAATGTCATTGCCGGCAAAGGCCAGCGGCCGTTCAATCGCGCCGGTCGCGGTCACGATGCGGGCCGCGCGGATGCGCCACAGCCGGTGCTTCGGCCGCCCGTCGCCGGGGGTATGGTCGGCGACCTTTTCATCGGCCAGCACATAGCCGTGGTCATAGACGCCCGCCGCCATGCAGCGGTTGCGCAGCGTGACATTCTGCATCCTGCCAAGGGCTTCGAGGGCGTTCTTCACCCAGTCCGCCGCCGGCAGCCCGTCGATCACATCGCCATCCGCCGGCGCCCGGCCGCCCCAGTGGGCCGCCTGCTCCATCACGATCACCCGGGCACCCGAGGCACCGGCGGCCAGCGCCGCCTGCAGGCCCGCAATGCCGCCGCCCGCGACCAGCACGTCGCAGAAGGCGTAGGCCTGTTCATAGCGGTCGGCGTCGCGGTCCTTCGGCACCTGGCCCAGACCGGCCGACTGGCGCACCACGGGTTCAAAGATGTGCTTCCAGGCAAAGCGCGGATGGATGAAGGTCTTGTAGTAGAACCCCGCCGGCAGGAAGCGCGCGGCATAGTTGTTCACCACGCCCACGTCGAACTCAAGGCTCGGCCAGTGGTTCTGGCTGGTCGCGGTCAGCCCGTCGAACAGCTCGGTCGTGGTGGTGCGCTGGTTCGGCTCAAACCGGCCGCCCTGCCCCAGATTCACCAGCGCGTTCGGCTCTTCGGCGCCGGCCGCCACCAGCCCGCGCGGGCGGTGATACTTGAAGCTGCGCCCCAGAAGCATCTGGTCATTGGCCAGCAGCGCCGCCGCCAGCGTGTCGCCGGCATAGCCCTTCATGCGCTTGCCGTTGAAGCTGAATTCCTGAGGCTTTGCCCGGTCGATCAGGCGGCCGCCCTTCTGCAGACGGGTGCTCATGTCTTAACCCTTCCAGTCCGGCCGCTTGGCCTTGATCTTCGCCACGATGTCGGCGGGCGGCGCGCCGGTCTGCGCCGGATAGGTCCCGAAGACCTCAAGCGTTGCGGTGCAGCGCGCGGCCAGGAACCACTTGCCGCAGCCATAGGCATGGCGCCAGCGTTCGAAATGCACGCCCTTGGGGTTCTGCCTTGCGAACATGTAGGCCTCGAACTCGTCATCCGACGAGCCCGGCCCGAACCGCTTCAGATGCGCCTCGCCCCCCGGGGCAAGCTCGGTTTCCTCGGCTTTGACGCCGCAGTAGGGGCATTCAAGGATGAGCATTGTCGCGCTCCGTTTCCGCGGCGGTGCCGCAAAAGTTTTCGAAAACTTTTGCAAGTTTCTTCGAAGAAACTTGCGGGTTCATGCCGGCCATCAATGCGCCACCCCGGCTGCCACCGACTCGTCGATGAACTGGCCTTCGCGGAAGCGCCACATGTTGAAATCGGCCGCCAGCGGCCCCGGCTCACCTTTGGCCATCAGTTCGGCCATCGCCCAGCCCGAGCCCGGGATGGCCTTGAAGCCGCCCGTGCCCCAGCCGCAGTTGATGAAGCAGTTGGCCACCGGCGTCTTCGAGATGATGGGCGAACGGTCGCCGGTCATGTCCACGATGCCGCCCCATTGCCGCAGCATCTTCAGGCGGCTGATCATCGGGAAAGTCTCGATCAGGGCGCGCAGGGTTTCCTCGATGTGGTGGAAGCTGCCGCGCTGGGTGTAGTTGTTGAAGCCGTCGGTGCCGCCGCCGATCACCATCTCGCCCTTGTCGGACTGGCTCATGTAGCCGTGCACGGTGTTGGCCATCACCACCACATCCATGCAGGGCTTGATCGGTTCGCTGACCAGCGCCTGCAGCGCCACCGCCTCGACCGGCAGGCGGAAGCCCGCCATCTCGGCCACCTGCCCCGAATGGCCGGCCACCACGATGCCCAGTTTCCTGGTGCCGATATAGCCCTTCGTGGTCTCGACCCCGCGCACGGTGCCGCCTTCGACGCGGACACCCTTCACCTCGGTCTGCTGGATGATGTCCATCCCCATGGCCGAACAGGCCCGCGCATAGCCCCAGGCCACCGCATCATGCCGCGCCGTGCCGCCGCGCGCCTGATAAAGCGCGCCCAGGATCGGATAGCGCGGCCCGTCGATGTTGATGATCGGCACCAGTTCCTTCACCTTGGCCGGGCTGATCCATTCGGTCGCCACGCCCTGCAGGGTGTTGGCATGAACCGTGCGCAGGTAGCCGCGCACCTCATGATGGGTCTGGGCCAGCATCAGAAGGCCGCGGGGGCTGAACATGACGTTGTAGTTCAGGTCCTGGCTGAGATTTTCATACAGCTTCAGCGCCTTGTCATAGATCGCCGCCGAAGGATCCTGCAGGTAGTTCGACCGGATGATGGTGGTGTTGCGCCCGGTGTTGCCACCGCCCAGCCACCCCTTCTCGATGATCGCCACGTTGCGGATGCCGTGGTTCTTGCCAAGGTAATAGGCCGTGGCAAGGCCGTGGCCGCCGGCGCCGACGATGATCGCGTCGTATTCCTTCTTGGGTTCCGGCGCGCGCCAGGCACGCTCCCATCCCAGATGGTAGGACATGGCCTCTTTGGCGATGGCGAAGACGGAATAGCGTTTCATGCGCGGCGCTCCGGCGGTTCGGACATGGGACAGCTTTGGTCCCGCGCGCAGAATTAGCCGCCCCTCGCAGCGGCACAATCGGGAAAATTGCGACATCGCGCGTCGCGTCATGCCGCTGCGGCGCCCCTGCGGCCCTGCGGCCCCTTTTTCCGGGCGGCGGAAAGGACTATCTGGGGGCGGCTGGTCAGGGAGTGGCAGATGGAAGACCTGGGCTTCTGGGTGATCGCGGGCGGAACGGCGCTGGTGCTGCTGGCGGTGTTCCTGCGCGCGCTTGGCCGGCCGGTTGCGGTGGCGCCGGCGGAAAACCCCGATATCGCCGTCTATCGTGACCAGCTGGCCGAGGTGGAACGCGATCTGGCGCGCGGCACGCTGGCCGCGGACGAGGCGCAGCGGCTGCGGACCGAGGTGGCGCGGCGGCTGCTGGAGGCTGACCGC
>JACZKR010000110.1 GCA_014859945.1 Paracoccaceae bacterium
CCCCGGCGACGCCCGCCGCCACGATGCCCCAGCCGGTGCCCGCGACATGCGACGACACCGCCAGCGCCGCCGCGGCCCCCACCGCCACCGGGATCAGCGACGCGCGCGAACGCACCATCACCGCCATCATCGCGGCGGCAAAGGCCGGCAGCATCAGATCGGCCCCCAGCGCCCGCGGATCGGGCAGGATCGACCCGAAGACCACGCCGGCCAGCGTTCCGGCCAGCCAGGTGACCAGCGGCGCAACCCCGGTGCCGGCCAGATAGGCGCGGTCTTCCTCACCTTCCGAAATCGCGCGCATCGTGGCGATCCAGTTGGCATCGCCCAGCAGCAGCAGGCTGGGCAGCGCCCGTGCCGGCCCGGCCTGCGACAGCCAGGGCTGCAGCGTGGCGCTGAACAGCAGATAGCGCGCGTTCATCACCAGAACCGTCGCCGCCATGGTCCAGAGCGTGGCATGGCCGGCCTGCAATACGCTGATTGCCGCCAGCTGCGCCGAACCCGAGAAGACCGTGGCGCTGAAGGCCAGCGACCAGCCGGTGCCCAGCCCCGCCTGCGCCGCGACCAGACCGAAGGCCAGCCCATAGGCCAGGATCGGCATGGCAATCGCCAGGCCCATCCGGAACCCCCGGCCGAAGCCGGCGCGCGTGAAGGGCGCGTGGGTCATGGGATCAGATCGCGGCCTTGCGCATTTCCTCAAGGTAAATCTCACGCAGCCGCGGCACGACGCGGCCCGGCTTGCCGGTGCCCACCGCCTGACCGTCGATCTCGACCACCGGCATCACGAAGGCCGAGGCCGAGGTGATGAAGGCCTCATCCGCCGCCTGCGCCTCGGCGATGGTGAAGGGGCGTTCCTCAACCTCCATCTGCGCTTCGGCGGCAAAGCGCAGCACGGCGACGCGGGTGATGCCGTGCAGGATGTCCGAAGACAGCGGCCGGGTGATGATGCGGTTGCCCTTGACGATATAGGCGTTGTTCGAGGTGCCCTCGGTCACCGTGCCGTCCTCGACGAACCAGCTGTCATCGACGCCGGCCTTCTTGGCCATCATCTTGCCCATCGAAGGGTAAAGCAGTTGCACCGTCTTGATATCGCGCCGGCCCCAGCGGATGTCGGGCACCGAGATCACGCGCAGCCCGATGGCGGCCTGCGGGTTTTCGGCCAGACCGGGCTTCGACTGGGTGAAGAGGACGACGGTCGGCTTCGTCTCGGGGCCGGGGAAGGCAAAATCGCGGTCGCCGGGGTTGCCACGGGTGACCTGCAGGTAAACCATGCCGTCCACGACGCCGTTCTGCGCCACCATCTCACGGTGAATCTGCAGCCATTCGGCATCGGTATGGGGGTTCTGCATCTCAAGCTCGGCCAGCGAGCGTGCCAGCCGGCGGCAATGGCCGTCGAAGTCGATCAGCTTGCCGCCCAGAACCGAGGTCACCTCATAGACGCCGTCGGCCATCAGGAAACCGCGGTCGAAGACGGAAACCGTCGCTTCGGCTTCGGGCAGAAGCGCGCCGTTGACATGGACGATGCGGGACATGGGGGCCTCATGAATACGGGACGCGCCTTCATTTGCCGAACCGCGGGCGGGGTCAAGGGCCGAAGGCAAAGCGCGGATGCAAGATTGTCCGGGGATGTTGCGGAATGGCGCAAGAATCTGCCGGAAACAGGGGGAAATCCGCGATCGGGCCGAAGGAAATCTTGGTTTCACGCGGGGCGGTGACGAAAAATCTTCGCCGAAGATTTTTCTGCCGTCGCGCCTCAGTTCACCGGGGCGATGCGCCGGCCGCCCTGCGCGATGCCCTTCTGG
The DNA here is from genome assembly GCA_014859945.1 of Paracoccaceae bacterium. Lineage (GTDB taxonomy): Bacteria > Pseudomonadota > Alphaproteobacteria > Rhodobacterales > Rhodobacteraceae > Fuscibacter. The sequence continues at coordinate 1,800 of JACZKR010000110.1, forward strand.
ATGCGGCTATCCACGTCATTGCCTTCCAGCGCGGCCAGAAAGCCGTTGAATTCGGGCGTGGCGCGCGTGGCAAGGCGGCCGGCCTCGATCACCAGATCGACCTGATCGGGCTTCAGGCGCAGGCGCGTGGGCACCTTGTTAAGCTCCTTGCGCATTTCGGGCGAGACGCCTTCAAAGCTCGCCTGCCCGATGAACAGCTTCAGGTCGGCGCAGTCCCAGCCGTCCAGACTGCCGCGCAGGCGGCGCACTTCGGCGGGCGGCAGGGCGCAGCGCCATTCGATCAGCTCGGCCTCCCATACCCGCAATTCGCCGCGCATGGCGTCATAGCCCGACCGTGTGGCCGCGCTCATTGAGGCGGTGGCAATCGACATGCCAAGGCCGACGCCGCCGGGGCCGGGGATCTTCTGGGTCCAGCTGTAGTCGGATTCGACGCCGGCGTTGGCCACAAGGAACAGCATGCGCTTCATCCGCACCGCCTCTTCGGGCGTCATCGGGGCCCAGGGGGCCTGGGCGCGGGCGCGTTCCACCGCAAGGCCGGTGGTGCCGAAATTGTCGGTGATGCCGCCGTCCAGCAGCTTGACGAATTTCACCTCTTCGGGGTCGGCATAGCTTTCCAGGGCCCGGCCATAGGCCTTCATCGCGGCGGTGGCTTCGGGGTTGTGGCGGGCGGCGGTCAGCCAGTCGGGCTCGGCATATTCACATTTGCCCTGATGCGCCTCAAGCACGATGGGGCTGAAGACCAGCGGGAAGGCGGCGCTGGCGGCGACGGCTTCGGACAGCGGCACCTGCGACAGGTCGGAACAGAGCGCGTCGAAGGTTTCGGGGCTGAACAGGAAGGGCGTGTTGTTCGCCATGTCGGTGGCGTTGATCCAGGTCTTGATCTTTGACCGCGCGCGCAGGTCGCCGAAGGTGGCGCCCTTGTACAGAACCTCGTCCAGATAGCGGGCGAAGGTGTTGCGGCCGTTCGCCCCGCCCGACAGCCCCTTGACGATGGTGATGGGATTGATCGGCGAGTTCGCCATGTATTTCTCGGCGTTGGTCAAGAGATACCGCTCACGGTAACCCGTCAGGCCGGCGGGGCCGTACAGGCCGAACTGTGCCGCGGTGACCGACCCGCCCGAGACGCCCGAGACCAGCCGCACATTGTCCAGCAGCCCGTTCGGTGTGCCGGTGATGCCGGCGGCGGAGCGCAACTCCTCCAGCATGCCATAGGCGAAGGCCGAAGCGCGCATGCCCCCGCCCGAAAAGGCGAGGCCGACGTACAGCTCACCCGAGCCGATGGATTCGGGTGTGATATCGACCAGCGCGGCATTGCTGCCCGACAGCGATTCATTGATCGGCCTGTTCCAGGCCGCGCAGCCCGCAAGCAGGGCCAGGCAGATCATCAGTTTCTTCATGGAATCGGCAGCCACCCCAGTCAGGGGGCAAGCTTAGGCCAGGCAATGTCCAGCACGAAACCCTTTTCTGCGGCCGGAAGGTCAATCTTGGCGCCGTGGCGTGCGGCAATCGCCCGGACCAGCGCAAGGCCCAGACCATGGCCCTTGATGCCGCGGTCGCGGTCGCGTTCGGCGCGGGTGAAGCGTTCGAAGGCTTCGGCGCGCAGATCGGCGGGCAGGCCGGGGCCTGTATCGGCCAGTTGCATCAGGTGCCTGCCTTCGCCTTCGCTCAGTGTCAGGCGCAGCGCATCGCCGGGGCCGCAGTATTTGATGGCGTTGTCGATCAGGTTCGAGATCATCTGCGCGATCAGGTTGCGGTCGCCCAGCACCTGCAGGCCGGGGGCGATGCTGGCATGGGGCAGAAGGCCCTTGTCTTCGGCCAGGGGTTCGTAAAGTTCCCACACCTCTTGCGCCACGTCTGACAGGCTGACGGGCACCAGACCGCCGCCGGTGCCCTGATCGGCCTCGGCCCGGCTGATGTCTAGGAGCGAATCGAAGACGCGGATCGACTGGCGGATCTCGGCCCGCAGATCATCCACCACCTCTTCCTGCCCCTCGATCCGCGACAGCTTCTGCATCAGGCGGTTGAGGGGGGTGCGCAGTTCATGCGCGATGTTGTCGGAAAGCCGGTGGGTGGCGCGGTTGAGGTTCTCGATCCGGTCCAGCATGGCGTGGACATGGGTTTCCAGAAGGCCGAATTCGTCGTGGCTGCGCGGGCCGGGCAGGCGGGCCGACAGATCGCCCGCCGCCACCCGGTCGGCCAGATCGTTCACGCGTCCGATCCGCCCCATGACGGACCGCGCGGCCAGCCAGCCCACCCCGCCGCCCGCCAGCAACAAGGCCAGCCCCAGCGCCGCCATGCCGCGCCGCAGGGCGGCAAGCGTGTCATCCACCGGCGCCAGAGACCGCGCGACCAGCAGCGGAAACCCCCCCGGCAACTCGCGCGCCACGCCCAGCCAGCGCGTACCACCGCTGGTGAACTCGGCCGCCGGATCAATGGTGAAGCCGCTGCCCGAGGCGGTCAGGCCCGGGGGCCAGCCGGCCTCGGTTCCCGCCAGCACATTGCCGCGCCGGTCCAAGAGCAACAGCATCTCGCCGCCGTTGCGCGCGGCGCCGCGGTATTCGATGGCCTGCCGCAGCGCGATGATGCGGCGCTGTTCGTAAAGGGCGGCCAGCCCGCCCAGATCGGCGGTCAGCGTGGCACGGGCGGCCTCGGTCATGCGGTCTTCGACAAGGCGGTACTGCAGCGCCATGGCCAGCAGAGACAGCGCGGCCACCGCGGCGGCCAGAAGAAGCGTCAGGCGCAGGGTGGCGCGGGCGGCCCAGGGACGGTCGCCGCTCAATTCGCCCTCAGCGGCGCGAAGATATAGCCCTCGCCCCGGGCGGTCTGGATGGCCTGGGCGCCGGCCTCTTCCAGCTTGCGGCGCAGGCGCCCGACATGCACGTCAACCACATTGGTGCCGGGGTCGAAATGCAGGTTCCAGACGTTTTCCAGAAGCTGCATCCGCGTCACCACCTGCCCGGCATTGCGGGCGAAGAAGGTGATCAGCTCAAACTCCTTGGGGCTGACGGCGACGTGGTTGCGGCGGACATGGACGGTGCGGGCCTTCAGCCGGATTTCCAGATCGCCGAAGGCCAGCAGATCGTTGTCCAGCACCTCGATCGTGCCCCGGCGCAGAAGGGCGCGCAGGCGGGCGCGCAGTTCCTCGGGTTCGAAAGGTTTGGGCAGATAGTCGTCGGCGCCTTTTTCCAGCCCCTCGACCCGCTGGGCGGCGCGGCCAAGCGCCGAGAGGACAAGGATCAGCGCCCGGCTGCCGCCGGCGCGGATGCGGGCCATCGCCTCGACCCCGTCGCCGCCGGGCAGCATACGGTCCAGCACGATCACGCGGAATTCGCCGCCTTCGGTGGCGGCGGCCACGCCTTCGTCCAGCGTGGCATGCCAGACCGGGGTGCAGCCCAAGGCCCGCACCTCACGCGCGATGGCTTCGGCGGTTTCGCTGTCATCCTCGACAATCAGGATGCGGTCCATGTCAGTTCCCCCTCATTGCCCGGATGTCAGAACACCACCACGTCCGGGTCAAGCACATTCGCGCCGCCGACCGGGCGGATGCCGGTCTGGGTGCCGTAGGGGTCCACCAGCACATGGCGGGTGCCGCCCGCCCCGGCCAGAAGCAGCAGGGCCGGCGCCGTCAGCACCACCTTGTCCAGCGTGGCCGGGTCGGCCTCGGCGCCGTTCACCATCAGGATGCGGTCGCCCACGGCCAGACCGGCGGCATTGGCGGGCGAGTTCACGGTGACCTCGGTCACGGTGCCGGTGGCGTCCAGCACGATGCCCAGACTGGCCAGCGTATAGTCGCGCACCTTCTGCGGTGCGGCGCCGGCAAGGTCGCGCAGCGACAGGGTTTCTTCCTCGGCCATCTCCAGCGGCAGGGTGAAAAGCAGCATCTGCCCGGCGCGCATCACCGCAAGGTCGGCGCTGCCGGCTTCCTGCGCGGCTTCCAGCGCGAAGGGCAGATCGCCCGGCTTGTCGATGGGCTGGCCGCCGACGGCCACCAGAATGTCGCCGGGCAGAAGGCCCGCACGTTCGGCCAGACCCGCCGCCTCGACTTCGTCCACCAGAAGGCCGGTGGGGGCCACGCCCAGCACCTCGGCCAGCTGGCGGTCCACCGGGCGGGCGCGCAGGCCCAGTTTGGGCAGGGGCGGCAGGGTTTCCTCGATCAGGCCGGTGACGATGCGGTCAAGTTCGGCTGCGGGGATGGCATAGGCGATGCCCACGAACATCCGGCTGCCGTCGGCGATCTGGCTGTTCATCCCCACCAGCGCACCCGTCGCGTCGATCAGCGGCCCGCCGGATGATCCGGGGTTCACCGCCGCGTCATGCTGCAGCATCAGCACCGGGGCCGCGGGATCGACCTGTCTGGAAAGGGCGGAGATCGTGCCCTCGGTCACCGTGAATTCGATGCCGAGAGGGGCCCCCAGAGCCCAGACCTCCGCCCCCAGCCCCAGCGGCTGGGACGAGGGGATCAGCCCCCGCCGCCCGGGCGTCACAGAGATCACCGCCACGTCGCGCAGGGCGTCGCGGGCGATGACCGTTCCGATTTCCTCGCGCCCCGAGGCGTCGCGCAGGCGCACCTCGGCGGCATCTTTCACCACATGGGCGTTGGTCACCGCGACCTCGCCATCGGCGCCCCACAGAAAGGCCGACCCCAGGAACAGGTCGGCGTCATCGGCGCTGTGGACGGTCAGGACCGTGGTCATCGCCTGATCCAGCGGCGCCTCGGCGGCGCGGCCCGGACCCACGGCCAGAACCGTGACCACGGCCAGAACCGCAGCCACGATCTCGGCCAGCCAGCGGCGGCCCTGACCTGCGGTTGCGGCGGTAACTTGCTGGCGGATTGCCATGTCGTGAACCTCGTTTCATTCGGTTGGGGGCACGCTAGCAAGGGGCCGGATGACAGGCCCGTGACAAATCCTGTCATCAGGAAATCCTTTGTTTACAGGGCGCCGGGGGCGGCCCATCAATAGGCATGACCGTTCTGACCGATGGGTTCTTCCGATGATGCGTTTGCCTTCCGCCCTTTCCGCCCTTGTCCTTTCCGCCGCCCTTGCCCTGCCTGCCCATGCGCAAGAGATGTCGCCGGTGCGCACCGCCCAGCTGTCGGCCGAGCTTTATGCCGCCGGTCTGGCGATGGGCGATCCGGTGCTGATCCTGTCGGCCGCCAAGCTGCGCAAGACGCTGAACCCCACCGCCACCGACCGCGCCGCCGAAGGGGGCACGGCGGGCGAGGGGGCGCCCGTGACCTGGGAAGAAATGCTTGCCAGCGCCGAGGAACTGGCCGGTGAGGATGAGGCCCTTCTGGGCATGATCGACGATGTCCGCGCCGAGACCACCAAGGGTGTCTCCTCGGGGCCGGTCTACAACATCGGCAGTCTGGGCAACGGCGGCGCCGACACTTATCCGGTCGTCGATTTCATCGGCGGCGAATATGCCGAGGTCTATGTCGAGGCCAAGGGCGCGACAGACCTGAACCTGACCGTCTATGACGCCGAGGGCCGGCTGGTCTGCTCGGACACCGACAAGAGCCACATCGCCTATTGCGGCTGGCGGCCCGACCAGACGGGCGGCTTCGTGATGAAGGTGGAAAACAATGGTCCTTCCGGCGCGTCTTATGCGCTGATGACGAACTGAGGTATCCCATGCTGCGCCGCTTGCTTCTGTCTTCTGCCCTGTGCCTTGCGGCCGTTCCGGCCCTTGCGCGCGAAAACTACGCGCTGCTGGTGGGGGCCAGCAGCTATCAGAACCTTGATGAGAAATACTGGCTGAAAGGCCCCGCCAACGATGTGAAGCTGGTGCAGACCTGGCTGACCACCGAGGCGCCGGTGCCCTTTGCCGCCGGCAACGTGGCGGTGCTGGCCGACGGGGTGGACGGCGCGCAGGCGCCGACGCTGGCCGCGATCCGGCAGGCTATGGCCGATATCGCCGCCAAGGCGCAGCCGGGCGATTTCGTCTATCTGCATTTCTCGGGCCACGGCACGCAGGCGCCGGCGGCCGACCCGGATTCGGAACTGGACGGGCTGGATGAGCTGTTCCTGCCCGTCGATATCGGGCCTTGGTCGGATGAGGTCGGCCATGTCGAGAACGCGCTGGTCGATGATGAGATCGGCGCGATGATCGACGCGATCCGTGCCAAGGGGGCCGATGTCTTTGCCGTCTTCGACAGCTGCCATTCGGGCACCGTCACGCGCGGCGCGCCCGACGGCGATGAAGAGGTGCGCACCCGGCAGTTGCCGCCCGAGGCGCTGGGCATCGACGCCGACGCGGTCGAGGTGTCGACCCGCGCCGTGGGCGACGATCCGCGCGCCCAGCCCGAGCCGCCGGTCGATGCCGGCACGGGTGAGGGCCTGGGCGGTTTCGTCGCCTTCTACGCCGCCCAGACCAATGAGGTGACGCCCGAAAAGAACCTGCCCAAGGGCAAGCCCGGCCGGGTACCGCAGGGGGTCTTCACCTACACGCTGTTTCAGGTGCTGGCGGAATATCCCCATGCGACCTATGCCCAGATCGGGCAGGAGGTCCTGCGCAAATATGCCACCACCTCGATCGCGCGCACGACGCCCTTGTTCGAGGGCGATCTGGACAGCACCGCCTTTTCCGGCAGCCCCGGTGAGCGGGTGGCGCAATGGACGGCGGTGCGGACCGATGACGGCTTTACCATTCCGGCGGGCAGCCTGCATGGACTGGCCGAAGGCGATGTGCTGGCGGTGATGGCCAGCGCCGCCGACGCCACCGAACAGGCGCTGGGCTATGTGACGCTGGCGACGGTGGACACCTTCGGCTCAACCGCGACGGCGATCGAGCAGGACGGCAAGGTGCTGCCCGAAGACCTGCCCAAGGGGCTGATGCTGCGCCGGCTGGGAACGACGCTGGATTTCAGCCTGACCGTTGCCTTGCCCGAAGACGGTTCGGCCCCGGCGGCGGCGCTGCAGGCGGCGATGGACAGCCTGACCGATGTGTCGGGCCCCCGGATCAGCTTTGTTCCCGCCGGCAGCGCCGATGCCGACCTGCGGCTGGCCGTCCTGCCCGACAGCCCGCGCCCCGATGCGATCTGGATCCTGCCGGCCACCGGGCTGGCCGATGACCTGACCACCACGCCCTCGGTCTCGACCGCCGACAAGGATGCCGAGACGCTGGGCACCACGCTGGCCAACACGCTGGGCGCGATGGCCAAGGCGATGAACCTGATGAAGATGGCGGGCGCCGTGGGGGGCGACGGGGTCGATGTCTCGGTCGAGCTCTTGACCGGGCCCGACAAGAACAGCCTGGCGCCGATGCCCGTGGGCGGCGTGCCCCGGCTGATCCCCGATGATCAGGTGCATGTGGTGGCCGAAAACAACATGGACATCCCGGTGGATGTGAACGTGCTGTATATCGGTGCCGACTGGTCGATCACGCACTGGTTTTCCGGCCGGCTGCAGCCGGGCGACACGCTGAAGCGGGGGCTCTTCAAGATCTCGGACGAGGTGCTGGGGCAGGAACGCATGGTCATCGTGATGACCCCCGCCGCCCCGCAGTCGCCGGTCGAGGATCTGAGCTTCCTTGCCCAGCCCAGCCTTGAACTGACGCGGTCCACCGCCAGCAGCGGCTTGCGCGGGGCGCTGTCCGAGGCGGGCTTTGGTGAGACGACGCGCAGCGCCGTCGGTCTGGATGAGGAAGAGGCGGGCGGGCCGGCGCCGGCCATCCTGCAACTGGAAATCCGCACGGTTCCGGCGGATTAGGGCCGGCGCTCAGGCAAAGGCCGCCGCCTGTTCCGTCAGGGCGGCGGTTATCGCCAGATAGGGGGCGGGGCCAAGGCTGATCCGCGCAACGCGCAGGGCCGCGACAGTGCCCGCCACCGCCGCGGTCATGACGTTGACGGGAGAGCTGCGGGGCTCTCCTGCGGTCTGGCCCGAAGGCTGCGCTCAATCTCGATCAGGCGCTGTTTGCGCCACAGCCCGCCGCCGTAGCCGGTCAGGGTGCCGTCGGCGCCGATGACGCGGTGGCAGGGGATCATCAGCGCGATGCGGTTGGCGCCGTTGGCGCGGGCGACGGCGCGCACCGCCTCGGGGCGGCCGATCTGCCGGGCGATCTGGGAATAACTCCGCGTCTCACCGGCCGGAATTCCGCGCAGGGCCTGCCAGACCTGACGGGCAAAGGCGCTGCCCCCGGTGGCCAGCGGCGTGGCAAAATGGTCGGTGCGGGCGGCGAAATACCCCTCAAGTTCAGCCGCGGCCTGTTCCGAAGGCGGCATCGCGCCGATGCCAAGGGGTTCGCGCGCCTCGGCCTGCAGGCGCTGCAACTCGGCCGGCAGGCCCTTGCGGTCGATGAACTCCAGCAGGTGCAGATGGCTGCGGCTGGAGACCGCGATCATGTCGCCCAGGGGCGTGGGAATCCAGGTGGCGCGCAGCAGCCGGTCGGGGTGCAGGCTGGCCGGCGCGCAGCCCAGAAGCCGGGCGAAGGCCGCGCGAAAGGCGCTGGCCGAGTCAAAGCTGGCCTCGTGCTGCGCCGCGATCACCTTGCCGCCGCGTTCCAGGGCCTGAAACCCCTCACGCAGGCGGCGTTGCCGGGCCATTTCCAGAAAGGTCATGCCGAACTGCCGCCGGAAGCTGCGCCGCACCGCCGAGGGGTCGTGGCCAAGGGCGACGACGTCCTGTTCTGACCAGCGCCGGCCGGGGGCACGATCAAGTGCTGCCAGAAGGGCCGTCACTACGGGGTCGGCGCCGGCAGCGGCCTGAACCGGCTGGCAGCGCAGGCAGGGCCGGAAACCGGCCTCAAGGCAGGCGGCGACGGTGGGGTGGAAGGTGCAGTTTTCGGCCCGCGGCTTGCGCGCCGGGCAGGTGAGCCGGCAGAACACCCCGGTTGAGGCCACGCAGACGTAGGCCTGCCCGTCATAACGGTCATCGCGGGCCAGTAGCGCGGCGTAAAGGATCTGGAAGTCGGGCAGGTCGAACAGCATGGACCGTTTATAGCCCCGCCGGGCGCCGGTGCCGCCGGTTTTCGGGCGGCTATTCCATTTTCCCGCCGGACAGCGAAAAGCCCGCCGAAGCGGGGCTTTCCTGTGGTCCGTTGCCTTATTCGGCGGTCAGCAGCGGCGGCTTCTGGCCGGTCAGCCGGGGTTTGCCCGGCTCTTCATAGGTCAGGTGAATCTGGTCATCCCTGACGCCCACATGCACCGTGCCGCCCTTGACCAGCTTGCCGAAGAGCAGTTCCTCGGCCAGCGGCTTCTTGATGTTTTCCTGAATGACGCGGCCCAGAGGGCGCGCGCCCATCTTGTCATCATAGCCCTTGTCGCCCAGCCATGCGGCCGCTTCGGGCGACAGGTCGATGTGAACGTTGCGGTCCATCAGTTGCGCTTCAAGCTGCAGCACGAATTTCTCGACCACCTGGCTGATGACATCCTTCGACAAGGGCGCGAAGGAGATCACCGCATCCAGACGGTTGCGGAATTCGGGGGTGAAGGTGCGCTCGATCGCGACGGTATCTTCCCCCGTGCGGCGGTCGCGGCCGAAGCCGATGGCGGATTTCGCCATTTCCTGCGCCCCGGCGTTCGAGGTCATGATCAGGATCACGTTGCGGAAATCCACCGTCCGGCCGTTGTGGTCGGTGAGTTTCCCGTGGTCCATCACCTGCAGAAGGATGTTGTAGACATCCGGGTGGGCCTTTTCCATCTCGTCCAGCAGAAGCACGCAATGCGGGTCCTGATCGACGCCATCGGTCAGCATGCCGCCCTGATCGAAGCCGACATAGCCGGGCGGGGCGCCGATCAGACGGGAAACCGCGTGCTTCTCCATGTATTCCGACATGTCGAAGCGCAGGAGTTTCACGCCCAGCGAAGAGGCCAGTTGCTTGGCCACTTCGGTCTTGCCGACCCCGGTCGGACCGGCAAACAGGTAGTTGCCGATGGGCTTTTCCGGTTCGCGCAGGCCGGCGCGGGCGAGTTTGATGGCGCTGCACAGAGCCTCAACCGCCTTGTCCTGACCGAAGACCACGCGCTTCAGCGTCTTTTCCAGATCGCGCAGGGTTTCCGCGTCATCCTTCGAGACGTTCTTCGGCGGGATGCGGGCGATCTTGGCCACCACGGCCTCAATCTCCTTGGTGCCAAGGGTCTTGCGGCGCTTGCCTTCGGGCAGAAGGTGCTGGGCAGCCCCCGCCTCGTCGATCACGTCGATGGCGCTGTCGGGCAGCTTGCGGTCGTGGATGTAGCGCGCGGCCAGTTCCACCGCCGATTTGATGGCGTCGGCGGTATAGCGGACGTCGTGATGCTCTTCGAAATGGGGCTTCAGGCCCTGAAGGATCTTGATGGCATCCGGCACCGTGGGTTCGTTCACGTCGATCTTCTGGAACCGGCGGGAAAGGGCGCGGTCCTTCTCGAAGTGCTGACGGAATTCCTTGTAGGTGGTGGATCCCATGCAGCGCAGCTTGCCGCCCTGCAAAGCGGGTTTCAGCAGGTTCGAGGCATCCATGGCGCCGCCCGAGGTGGCGCCGGCACCGATCACCGTGTGAATCTCGTCAATGAACAGGATCGCATCGGGGTGATCCTCAAGCTCTTTGACGACCTGTTTCAGGCGTTCCTCGAAATCGCCGCGATAGCGGGTGCCGGCCAGAAGCGCGCCCATATCAAGGCTGTAGATCGTGGCATGGGCCAGAATCTCGGGCGTCTGGCCGTCAACGATCTTCTTGGCCAGACCTTCGGCGATGGCGGTCTTGCCCACGCCGGGATCGCCCACCAGAAGCGGGTTGTTCTTGCGGCGGCGGCAGAGGACCTGAATGGCGCGTTCAACCTCTTGCTCGCGCCCGATCAGGGGATCGACGTCGCCCTTGCGGGCCTTCACGTTCAGATCGACGCAGTATTTCGACAGGGCGGATTCCTTGGCCTCACCCGCCTCGCCTTTCGGCGTTTCGTGGCTGCTTTCATCGGCGCCGGTCACTGGGCGGGTTTCGCCGTAGCTGGGGTCCTTGGCGACGCCATGGGCGATGAAATTCACCGCATCATAGCGCGTCATGTCCTGTTCCTGCAGGAAATAGGCGGCGTTCGACTCGCGTTCGGCAAAGATGGCGACCAGCACGTTCGCGCCGGTCACTTCGGTGCGGCCCGAGGACTGCACATGGATCGCGGCGCGCTGGATCACCCGCTGGAAGGCGGCGGTCGGCACGGCTTCGGACCCGTCCACGTCGGTGACGAGGGTGGACAGATCGTCGTCGATGAATTCCAGAAGCGTCTTCTTCAGCTCATCAAGATTGACCGAACAGGCCTTCATCACGCGGGCTGCGTCGGGTTCGTCGATCAGGGCCAGAAGCAGATGCTCCAGCGTGGCCAGTTCGTGCCGGCGCGCGTTTGCAAGCGCCAGGGCGGCATGGATGGCCTGTTCAAGCGTGTTGGTAAACGATGGCACTGCTCGGTGCTCCTGTCCTGCGGCCGGGAGTTGGCTTCCGCGACCATGGCCTCATGTTGTTAAGGATCGGTTTTCCGGGCCGGGATTCAAGCCCAATCGCATGAGAATTGCGCTTTCTTGCGGCTGTGGCACAAAATGTGATCTTGAGGTGCCCGGTTCAATACCCCGGCCGCCCTGCGCAGCCGGGGCGCCCTGCGGTGTGGGCGGTCAGAAGCGGTCCTTGCGGGCGCGGATTTCGGCGAAGGCTGTGGCGTCATCGGCATCGGGCAGGCCGATGGCGGATTTCACCGAAGGCAGGGCGGCGCGCAGCATCGGGTTCGTCGCCAGTTCCTCGGCCAGGGTCGAGGGCACGGTGGGCCGGCCTGCCGCGCGGGCCTCGGCCACGCGGGCGGTGCGGGCGGCGAGTGCGGGGCTGTCGCGTTCGATCGTCGCGGCAAAGCGCAGGTTCGACGCGGTATATTCGTGGCCCGAACAGATCACCGTGGCCGGCGGCAGGGCGGCCAGTTTGGTCAGGCTGGACCACATCTCGGCCGGGGTGCCTTCGAACAGCCGCCCGCAGCCCCCCGCCATCAGGCTGTCGCCGGTAAAGGCCAGACCGGAATCGGGAAAGTGAAAGGCGATATGGCCGCGGGTGTGGCCCGGCACGTCGATGACCGTGCCGCTTTCGCGCCCGACCCGCACCTCATCACCGGCCCAGAGCGACCAGTCCAGACGCGGCAGGCGCTGACGGTCGGCTTCGGCCCCCCAGACGCGGGCGCCGGTGACGCCGCGCAATTCATCCACGCCCTGAATGTGGTCGTCGTGGTGGTGGGTGATCAGGATATCCGACAGCAGCCATTCGCGGCGCAAAAGCTCTTTCAGGATCGGCGCCACTTCGGGCACATCGACCACGGCGGTCTTGCGGCTGGCCGGGTCGTGCAGCAGATAGGTGTAGTTGTCCTGCAGGCAGGGGATCGTCACCAGTTCAAGCGGCATGGTCTTCGGTGCATCCTTCGCTATGCTTTACCAGTGTGACGCGAAGGGCGGGCGGCTGCAATGCACCTCGACGTGCTTGATCTGCGGAACTTCTACTACCGGACCCAGCTGGGCCGGGTGGCGCAGCGTGCCATCCGCGACCGCATGGTCGAGCTGTGGCCGCCCCTGAACGGGCAGACCGTGGCGGGCTTCGGTTTCGCGGTGCCGCTGTTGCGCCCCTATCTGGCCGATGCGCGCCGGGTGGTGGGGCTGATGCCCGGGCCGCAGGGGGTGATGCCCTGGCCCGCGGGGATGGAGAACGTCAGCGTCCTTTGTGAGGAAACCCACTGGCCCTTGCCCACGGGGCTGGTGGACCGGCTGGTGCTGATGCACGGGCTGGAAACCTCGGAAAACCCTTCGGCGGTGCTGGAAGAGGCGCATCGGGTGCTGGGGCCGGGGGGCAAGGCGCTGTTCGTGGTGCCGAACCGGGCGGGGCTGTGGTCGCGGCGCGATGCGACGCCCTTCGGCTTTGGCCGGCCCTATTCGGCCGCCCAGCTTGAGGCGCAGATGAAACGCCACGGCTTCACCCCCGAACGCAGCCAGACCGTGCTGCATGTGCCGCCCAGCCAGACGCCCTTCTGGCTGCGCACCGCGCGCTTCTGGGAAACGGTCGGCCGCCGGCTGCCCTGGCTGTCGGGCGGGGTGCTGATGATCGAAGCGTCCAAGCAGGTCTATGCGCCGACGCGGGGCGGTCTGGGCGCGGTGGTGCGCCGGCCGCTGCGGGTGCTGGAAGGCGTGGGGCAGCCGGTGCCCACCCCGCAGGCCAGCCCGCGCAGGTGATTCTTCCTCATGATGCGCAAGCTCTGCCGGGGTTGTCTCGGCCGCGTGTGACAAAATGTTTCCGCTACCGGAGCGACGGCCATTGTGCAGCCGCAGCACGGGAACCGTTTTCCACATCCAATTAACACCAAAAGCCCCGCTTGCCCGGTTGCGGGGTGCCCACCTGTCTGCTAGAGACGCCGCAAAATCGGAAGACGCATGCTCCCGTATGCGCCGCTGTCGGGTTGAGCCTGAAAAGCGGTGAGGGGTGGGGGCCAGAGACAGCGGAAGGGATGACGTGTCCGAACCAGCTTCTATCTCGCTTGGAATTGCGGGGCGCTATGCCCAGGCTCTCTTTGAACTCGCCAAAGAGGCCAAGGCGCTGAAGGCGCTTGAGGCCGATGCGGATGCCCTGGGGGCCGCGCTGGCCGCCAGCGCCGACCTGGCCGACATGATCGCCTCGCCGGTCATCACCCGCGAAGAGCAGGCCGCCGCCATGGCCGCCGTCGCCGCGAAGATGGGCCTGTCGGAACTGACGGTGAACACGCTGGCCCTGATGGCCGCCAAGCGCCGGCTTTTCGTTCTGCCGCAGCTGGTTGCCGACCTGAAGGCGCGCATCGCCGCCGAAAAGGGCGAAGTGACCGCCGAAGTGACCGCGCCGGTCAAGCTGTCGGCCGAACAGGCAAAGAAACTGGCCGCCACGCTGAAAGCCAAGGTCGGCAAGGACGTCAAACTGAACACCACCGTTGATGAAAGCCTCATCGGCGGACTTATCGTCAAGCTGGGCTCGACCATGATCGACACGTCGGTCAAGGCGAAGCTCGCTTCCCTCCAGAATGCAATGAAAGAGGTTGGGTGATGGGAATCCAGGCTGCTGAGATCTCTGCGATCCTCAAGGAGCAGATCAAGAACTTCGGCAAGGACGCCGAAGTGGCCGAAGTCGGTCGCGTGCTGTCGGTCGGCGACGGTATCGCCCGCGTTCACGGGCTGGACAATGTCCAGGCCGGTGAAATGGTCGAATTCCCCGGCGGCATCCGCGGGATGGCGCTGAACCTCGAAGTGGACAACGTCGGCGTCGTTATCTTCGGCTCGGACAAGGACATCAAGGAAGGCGACACGGTCAAGCGCACCAAGGCCATCGTGGACGTGCCCGCCGGCGACGGCCTTCTGGGCCGCGTGGTGGACGCGCTGGGCAACCCGATCGACGGCAAGGGCCCGATCGTCGCGGCCGAGCGCCGCGTGGCCGACGTCAAGGCGCCGGGCATCATTCCCCGCAAATCGGTGCATGAGCCGATGGCGACCGGCCTGAAGGCCGTCGACGCCATGATCCCGATCGGCCGCGGCCAGCGCGAGCTGATCATCGGCGACCGCCAGACCGGAAAGACCGCGGTGGCCGTCGACACGATCATCAACCAGAAGGGCCAGGACCTGATCTGCATCTACGTCGCCATCGGTCAGAAGATGTCGACCGTTGCGCAGGTGGTGGCCCGGCTCGAAGAGCATGGCGCCATGGAGCACACCATCGTGGTGGTCTCCTCCGCCTCTGACCCCGCCCCGCTCCAGTTCCTGGCGCCGTACGCCGGCGTGGCCATGGGCGAGGAGTTCCTGGAGACCGGCCGCGACGCGCTCTGCATCTACGACGACCTGAGCAAGCACGCCTGGGC
>JACZKR010000111.1 GCA_014859945.1 Paracoccaceae bacterium
CGGGCGGGGAAAGGCGGTGCCTTTCCTGTTCCGCCCGGGTCCGCCGGCCTCCGGGCAGCCCCGCCTCAGGGCACCTCGCCCGCCGCCGCCTGATAGAGCGCGAACCAGTCCTGCCGGTCGGGCAGCGCGCGCAGGGCGTCCGAGATCGCAGCGATGCGCGGCAGGCTGTTGGTGCCCAGAACCGGCAGGATGCGCGCCGGATGGGCCAGAAGCCAGCCCACCGCCACCGCCGCCCGGTCCACCCCCGCTTCGGCCGCCATCCGGTCCATCAGCGCGCCCAGGGCGCCGGCATCGCCCATCAGCCGCCCGCCGCCCAGCGGTGACCAGGCCATCGCCGCCACGCCGCGCATCTGCATGTCGGCCAGATCGCCATTGGTGAAGGCGGCCGTCGCCTGCAACGACAACTCGATCTGGTTCACCGCCAGCGGATTTTCCATCTCTGCCTGCAGCGCCGCATGGTCCCAGGGCCGGAAGTTCGACACACCGACCGCCCGCACCTTGCCCGAAGCCACCAGCGCGTCCAGCGCGCGCGCCGTCTCGGCATAGTTCATGAACGGGTCGGGGCGGTGGATCAGCAGCAGGTCGATCCGGTCGGTCCCCATCTCGCGCAGCGACCGTTCGGCCGAAGCGGTGATGTGGCGGGCCGAGGTGTCATAGTGCTTCACCTTCGCCCCGGCATGCAGGCCCGCCGGAAAGATGATGCCGCATTTCGTGACGATCTCGATCCGTTCACGCAGGCCCGACCCGGCCAGCGCGGCACCGAAGAGCCCCTCCACCGTGTAGCCGCCATAGATGTCGGCGTGGTCGATCGTGGTGATGCCCTGATCCAGACAGGCGGCGATCTTGGCCCGGACATGGGCGGGAGAGGTGTCGGCATCCTCGCCCAGCCGCCACATGCCATAGACCAGCCGCGACAATTCCACCCCGTTGCCGATTGCAACCCGTTCCATGGCCATCCCTCCGTTGCGCGCGCCCCGTTCTAACCCGGCCGCGCGATGGCCGGAAGCCCGGCCTTGCGGCCCCCCGCGCGCCCGCCTATATTGAACCCGTTCGGGGCAACCCGGACTATGGCGATAAACGCACCTGTAATAAGCGGCTCGGACCCGGGGGCGGTACCCGGCGGCTCCACCAGACACCCGGCGTTGCGGGGGTAAGGGGCCGAAACAGGATCGACGAACGTCTAAAGAGGCCAGCTTTCGCTCGGTAGGCACCACCGTTATCGGACCACAAGTACAGTTGCCAACGACAACCGTGCTCCGGTGGCTCTGGCTGCGTAAGCAGTTCGAGTACCGAAACCTAAGTCCTTGCGCTTAGCCGCGTAAGGCGGGGCTTGCAGGTGCCTGGCAACAGAAACCTGCGCTTTTCCAAAGGATTGATGGTGGATGATGCGGGCACCCCCCGCGTAGGGTGCGTGTTCACACGCACCACCCCGACATGGCGCCCGCCCCTCAGGCCGGGCGCTTTTCGGTCTTCATCTGCCAGCGGCCGGTTTCCTCGGACCAATACTGCAACACCATCCCAAGGCCGGCGAGCCGGGTCCACAACGCCCGCGCCCCGTTCAGCGCCGGCGGGTCGTTGCCGTCGAAGATCACCCACAGCCGCTCCAGCGCCTCTTCGCCCGGCAGGGGTTCGGCCCCGTCCAGAAGGAAGACGCCCCGCGCGCCGTTGGCCGCCGGGCCAAGGCCCAGCAGCACCGGCTGCGCCGCGTCATGGGGGCCGCCCTCCATCCCGTGCGGCAGGAAGCTTGGCGGGTCGTCGGTCCACAGCCGTTCGTCCCAGCGTTCCAGCGCCCCCCGCACGGTGCCGCGCAGCATGACCGGCCAGCCCTGCGCCAGCGCGCGGGGCAGGATCGACATCACCGTGTCGAAGGCGCCTGACCGCGTCAGGTGGTAGAACATCGCCTGCCCCACCGGGCCGCCCTCACTTCGCTTCGTAGCCGTCGCGGATCAGCCGGTTCAGCGCCATCACGCCCCAGCCTGTCGCCCCCTTGGGCGCCAGCGTGCTGTCGGCCTTCAGAAGCGCGGTTCCGGCGATGTCGAGGTGAATCCACGGCATGCCTTCGCGGATGAAGCGGCGCAGGAACTGCGCGGCGGTGATCGCCCCGCCGTCGCGCCCGCCCACGTTCATCATGTCGGCAATACGGGATTTCAGCTTGGCGTCATAGGCATCGCCCATCGGCATGCGCCAGGCGCCCTCACCCTCAGCCCTGGCGGCGGCAAGGAAGGCGTTGCAGAAGCCGTCGTCGTTGGAAAAGACCCCGGTATTTTCGTGCCCCAGCGCGATGATGATGGCGCCGGTCAGCGTGGCGAGGTCGATGATGCCCGCCGGGTTGAAGCGGTCCTGCGCATACCACAGCACATCGGCCAGGACGAGCCGGCCCTCGGCATCGGTGTTGATCACCTCGACCGTGTCGCCCTTCATGGTCTTCACCACGTCGCCCGGACGCTGCGCGCGCCCGTCGGGCATGTTTTCAACCAGCCCGACAAGGCCCACGACATTGGCGCGCGCCTTGCGCAACGCCAGCGTGCGCATCACGCCCGCCACCACGCCGGCGCCGCCCATGTCCATCGTCATCTCTTCCATGCCGGCGGCAGGCTTGATGGAAATGCCGCCGGTGTCGAAGACCACTCCCTTGCCGACCAGCGCCAGCGAGGCCTCTTCCCCGCCGCCGCGCCATTGCATGACCACCACTTTCGAGGGGCTTTCCGACCCCTGCCCCACGCCCAGCAGCGCGCCCATGCCAAGGCGGGAAAGCTGGTCTTCCTCAAGGATTTCCACCTCAAGCCCCAGTTCCTGCATCGCGGCCAGCCGGGCGGCGAAATCATGCGTGGTCAGCACGTTGGCGGGTTCGTTCACCAGATCGCGGGTGAAGAAGACGCCCTCGGCCAGCGCGGCCATCGGCGCGGCTGCCGCCGCCACCGCTTCGGGCTGGGTGACGGCCATGGTCACCGGGCCCGGCGCCTTCTGCTCGCCCGTCTTGTGGGGGGTGAAGTCATAGGCGCGCATCGCCAGCCCGAAAGAGATGTCGGCGGCGCGCTGATGCCCCTCGGCCAGCAC
>JACZKR010000112.1 GCA_014859945.1 Paracoccaceae bacterium
GTCCCCCGGCGCCGGCATCACCGCCAGCGGCTCCCACAGCTCGAATCGCCGGCCGCCGGGGGCCGGATCGTCGAGGCGGACCATCACCGTCAACCCTGCCGCCGGGCCATCCAGCGCCGTCAGCGACCCGCGCTCAAACCAGCCGGTCGCCTGATCGGCCGCCCCCAGGATCAAGAGCCCGCCCAGATCATCGGTGCCCGCCAGCACCCCTTCCGCCGTGTAACCCGCCTGCGACAGATCAAAGCCGCAGCGCGCATCCCCCGGCACCGCCGAGCAGCCGGCCTGATACACCCGCCCCTGCGGCTGGTTCAGCGCATCGCTCAGGCCGCGCAATTCCACCCGGAAACTGCCCGCCGCCCGCGTCACCTCGCCGAAATGGCCGCGGAACAGCACGATCCGCTGATCCGGCGCCGCCCAGTTCACCTGCCAGCACCGCACCTCGGCCCCGTCAAAGCGCCCCGCCGCGATGTCAGCCTCATCAATCGCCGCCGAGGTCAGCGCGCCCACCGCCTCGGAATTGTCCACCGCCAGCCCGGTGACCTGCTGAAAGGCCCGCGCCGTCATGCCTGACGCGGCACGGAAGGTCACGCCGTCAAAGCTCAGGTCGCGGTCGTGATCGGTAAAACCCATCACCACCCCGTCGCCGCGCGTCACCGACCAGCAGCGGCAGACCGTGGTCACGCCTTCCGCCAGATGCGCCAGCAGCCCCGCCCGATCCGCCGTCACAGCCGCACCTCCACCACCGGAACCGCCGGAACCTCACCCGCCCGGAAGGACGCCATCGAGATCTGGATGCGGTCGGTGTCAAACCGCACCGGCACATCAAACTCGAACCCCGCCGTCACCTCGGCCCCGATGTCGGGCGGCAGGGCAAAGCGCACCAGCCCGGTCGCCGGATCGACCGTGAACTCCTGCCCTTCCACCTTGGGGTCGCCGCCGACCGCAACGATCACCGTTCCGGCCACCGGCTTGACGATCGGGCGCAGATATTCCGCCTCGCCCGACCGGTACACCTTCACCAAGGCGAATTCGGTGCGGAGGCCGTCGCCCATGCCCAGCCGCTGATCGAAATGTGTCAGCCGCTCCGACGGCAGGGCAGACCGGTGATCGGCCCAGTCCTTCCAGCGAAAGCCGTGCAACTGCCCGCGCCGCGCCTCGAAGAAGGCCAGCAGCCGCTCAAGGTCATCGGGGCTGCGCAGCCCCATCCCGGCATCATAACGGCGCAGCGAATGCTCCCAGGGCGTGTTGCGCTCTTCAAAGCCGTTGGCCAGCGTGACGATCTCGGTCCGCCGTTCGGGGCCCCCGGCCGCCCCGAAACTCAGGTTCGCCGGAAAGCGGATGTCGTGAAAGGTCATGGTTCCCCTCAGCGGTTGCGCTGGCCGCGCGCCAGCATGCGTTGCGCCTGTGCCGCGATCTGCGTCTGGCTGCGCTGAAAGCCCTGCACGTCGGGCGTCTGGATGTTCATCACCACGGTCACCGGCCGCTGGCCACCGCTGGCCTGTACGCCCAGCCGCCCGTCCGCCCCGCGCGCCAGAGGCATGATCGCCTCCGGCCCCGCCTCACCCATCAGCCCGGTCGCGCCGCGCATCGGGAAGGTGACGGGCGCACTGACCACGCCACCCTTGGCAAAGGGCATCACCCGGCCCTGCGAGAATGCGCCGCCCTTTTCAAACGGCATCAGCCCGCCCAGAAGCCCGATCAGCCCATTGGCCACCGCCCCGCCAAGCGCGTTCTGCACCGGCTTCATGGCAATGGAATAGATCGTGTCGACCATGCTCTGCGCCACCGTCTTCAGCGCATCGCTCAGCTTCATGCCGTCAAAGACCAGCCCGTCGAAGGCCCGCCGCAGCCCGCCCCCGATGCCGCGCGACAGGGTGCCCACCTCGCGTTCGGTGAAAACCATGCTGTCGCGCAGCCGGGCCAACTCGCCCTCAAAGGCCGCAGCCGCCGGCACCGCGCCGCCCAGCACCG
This sequence comes from Paracoccaceae bacterium, assembly GCA_014859945.1. Taxonomy (GTDB): domain Bacteria; phylum Pseudomonadota; class Alphaproteobacteria; order Rhodobacterales; family Rhodobacteraceae; genus Fuscibacter. Next base: position 1,972 of record JACZKR010000112.1, read on the forward strand.
CCTCAAGCGCCGCGATCTGCTCCTGAAGATCGTCGATCTCCGCCATCCGTCCGCTCCTTCATCCCGTCGGGAAAGGCCGCTGCCAGTTCCTCCAGCCGCGCCCGCGTCAGGGGCGGCGCCACGGCCTCCGCCCCCAGCATCATCCGCAACTCGACCGGGGTCAGGCGCCAGAACGCCTCGGGCGCCAGGCCCAGCCGCCCGATCCCGGCCCGCATCAGGCCCGCCCAGTCGATGCCGCTCATGTCTCGCCCGGCAGGGCAAAGGCCCGCGCCAGCAACTCGGCCGCCACCCGCGCCGCCTCAACCGCGCCACCGCGGATTTCCGCCGTGCGCAGGTCGTCCGCCGTGCCCTGCCAGCCGCCGCCGCGCAGGCCCGCGACCACCACCGCCAGCACATCGCGGGTGCGGAACGACCGCCCCTCGAACCGCTCGACCAGTTCGATCAGCGACCCCGCCTCCAGCGCCGCTTCCAGTTCGGCCAGCGCCCCCAGCGTCAGCCGCGCCACATGGCGACGGCCGTCCAGCCACAGCGCCACCTCGCCCGCCCAGGGGTTCGCCATCAGAGCGCCGTAAACGTCAGCGCCCCGGCCGAGGCCAGCGTCATCTCATAGGTCGCCTCGCCGTTGTGGCTGCCGGAATATTCGATCGCCGTGATCTGGAACGGCCCTTCGACCACGCCGAAATCGGGCACCACCACCTGAAAATCCGGCATCTCGGCGTCAAAGAAGATCTGCCGCGCCCGGGCATCGGTATTGGCATCGCGAAAGACGCCCGAGCCCGAGATCGCCGCCGATTTCACCCCCGCGCCCGCCAGCAGCTCACGCCAGCCGCCCGCGCTTTCCAGGCTCGTCACATCCACCGTCTCGGCGTTGAACGAAAGCCGCGTCGCGCGCAGCCCCGCCACCGTCTCGAACTGCCCGTCGCCGGTCAGGTCCACCTTGATCAGCAAGTCCTTGCCGTTCTGCACCGCCATGTCGGCCTCCAAAGTTCAGAATTCGATCCGCGCGCGGAAGGTCAGGTCAATCCGCCTGACCGCCCCCGCCTCGCGCCGCGCTGCCGCCGCCCGCTGGAAGGCCAGCGACACCAGCCGACCCGCCGCCAGCACCAGTTCGGCATCGGCCAGCGCCAGTGACACCTCGGCCGCCGCCGTCTTGGCCGCCAGAAACCCCGCCGCCGTCGAGATGACGCTGATCACCAGCCGGTGTTCGGCGCCCCCGCCGCTGCCGTCGCCCCGGTCCAGCGCCACTTCCGGGCCCAAAAGGACAAAGGTCGCCGGCCGCGTGCCCGCAGGCATCCCGTCCACCACCGGCACCCCGGCCAGCCCCGGCCAGCCTGCCAGCCGCTGAAACACCGCCGCCTGCAGGGCGGCCGCCGCGTGATAGCTCATGCCGGAACCTCCTCGCGGCAGAAACAGGTCAGGTGGCGGCCCGCCGCATCGGCCTCGGCCACCGCCAGTATGGCAAAGCGGCGCGTGCCTTCGGCAAAGCGCTGCCCCGGTAGCGGGCGCCGCGGATTGCCCACCGGCGCGCCGCGCACCACGATCCGGCAGGCGGTCAGGCCCAGGATCACCTCTTCGCCCTGCCCCTCGCGCCCCGCGCCCGGCGTGACCTCGGCCCAAAGCGTGCCAAGCGCCACCCAGATCACGCCCTGCCCGCCGGCACCGTCGGCCACCGCCTGCGACGCCTCCAGCACCAGCCGCCGGTTCAGCCGCCGCCCGCTCATCGCGCCGCCCCGCCCAGAATGCGCACCGTGCGCCAGCGCTCGATCAGCGCC
>JACZKR010000113.1 GCA_014859945.1 Paracoccaceae bacterium
GCCTTCGCCATGGCACCCGGGCGGTGCGTGTGAACACGCACCCTACGGGGGGCATTCCCCGTTTTCCCGCGGCGCGGCTTGACCCGGGGGCTGCCCTCTGGCAATGCCCAAGGGAAGAGACGGGACTTGATCAAATGAACCTATTCGCCGAAATCCGCCTTGCCGTGACCGGGGCGCTGGATGCCCTTGCCGAAGACAGCGTTCTGCCGAAGGGGCTGGACCTTGCCGCCGTCGCGGTCGAGCCGCCGCGCGATGCCGCGCATGGTGACATGGCCACCAATGCCGCGATGGTCTTGGCCAAGCCCGCCGGCCTGCAGCCCCGCGCCATTGCCGAGGCGCTGGCCGCCCGGCTGATGGCCGATCCGCGCATCGAGGGCGCCGATGTGGCCGGCCCGGGCTTTCTGAACCTGCGGCTGGCGCCGGCGGTCTGGCATGGCGTCTTGCGCGCGGTTCTGGTCTCGGGCACCGACTATGGCCGCTCAACCCTGGGCGCCGGCCAGAAGGTCAATGTCGAATTCGTCTCGGCCAACCCCACCGGGCCGATGCATGTCGGCCATACCCGCGGCGCGGTGGTGGGCGATGCGCTGTCGAACCTTCTGGCCTTTGCCGGCTGGAACGTCACCCGCGAATACTACATCAACGACGGCGGCGCGCAGGTGGATGTGCTGGCACGCTCGGCCTATGAGCGCTACCGCGAGGCCCACGGGCTGGAACCCGAAATCCGCGAGGGGCTTTACCCCGGCGATTACCTGATCCCGGTGGGCGAGGCGCTGAAGGCCAAATACGGCGACAGTCTTCTGGACAAGGGTGAGCAGTTCTGGCTGGCCGAGGTGCGCGACTTCGCCACCCAGATGATGATGGCCGAAATCCGCCGCGATCTGGCGCTGATGGGCGTCACCATGGATGTCTATTCCAGCGAGAAGGCGCTTTACGGCACGGGTGAGATCGAGGCCGCCATCGAAACCCTGCGCGGCATGGACCTGATCTATGACGGCGTGCTGGAGCCGCCCAAGGGCAAGACCCCCGAAGACTGGGAGCCGCGCGAACAGACGCTGTTCCGCAGCACCGCCCATGGCGATGACGTGGACCGCCCGGTGAAGAAATCGGACGGCAGCTGGACCTATTTCGCCCCCGACATCGCCTATCATTACAACAAGGTGCGGCGCGGCTTCGATGCGCTGATCGACATTTTCGGCGCCGACCATGGCGGCTATGTCAAGCGGATGAAGGCGGCGGTCTCGGCCCTGTCGAACGGCCGGGTGCCGCTGGACATCAAGCTGATCCAGCTGGTCAAGCTCTACAAGGGCGGCGAGCCCTTCAAGATGTCGAAACGCGCCGGCACCTTCGTGACGCTGCGCGACGTGGTCGAACAGGCCGGCGCCGATGTGACCCGCTTCATCATGCTGACGCGCAAGAACGACGTGGCGCTGGATTTCGACTTCGACAAGGTGCTGGAGCAGTCGAAGGACAACCCGGTCTTCTATGTGCAATATGCCAATGCGCGGGTGAATTCGGTCCTGCGCAAGGCGCGTGAGGCGAGAATTGCCTGCGACGATCCGCTGCTGATCGCCACCGACCTGTCGGGCATCACGCATGAGGCCGAACTGACGCTGGCCCGCAAGATCGCCGAATGGCCGCGTCTGGTGGAAATCGCCGCGCGCGGGAATGAACCGCACCGCGTGGCCTTCTACCTCTATGAACTTGCGTCGGATTTCCATGCGCTGTGGAACCGCGGCAACGACGAACCGGCCCTGCGCTTTGTGCAAGAGGGCAATGCGGCAACATCGGCGGCAAAAATCGCCCTTGCCCGCGCGACAGGCGTTGTGATCGCGGCCGGTCTGGGTATCTTGGGCGTCACTCCGGTTGAGGAAATGCGCTGAAAAGGCGCCCCGCCGGCGGGCAGTCAACGGCAGATCGGGGCGGCACGCATCGCCCGGACGGGCGAGGCAGAATGGCGGACGTGGAATTCCAATCCTATGACGGCGGCTATCCGGCCGGGCCGGGCAGCAGGCTGACGCGCATGGTGAACCTGGGCGGCGCCGTCTGCTCGGTGGCGCTGATCCTGGGGCTGGGTGTCTGGGGCTACAAGCTGGCGATGCGCGATGTGACCGGCATTCCGGTCTTCCGCGCGGTCGAAGGCCCCCTGCGCCTTGCGCCGCAGGACCCGGGCGGCACGGTCGCCTCGCATCAGGGCCTGTCGGTCAATGCGGTGGCGGCGGCCGGTACCGCGCTGCCCCTGCCGGAATCGCTGCGGTTGGCGCCGCGTCCGGTGGAACTGGTGGCCGAGGATGTGGCCGGCCTTGCCGATCTGCCGATGTCGGATGCCCCCGCCGCGCCGCTGGATATCGCCGCGCTTGACCTTGGGGTTGAGGCCGCCCCCGTCGCTCCGGCCGAACAGGATGCCGTCGCCGCCGCGCTGGCCGAGGCGCTGGCAGATGAGGGCGCCGCCCTGCCGCCAGCAGATGAGACGCTGGCCGCCTTGGAAACCCCGGTCGATCCGCTGGATGGTTCCGTCACCGAAGAGGCGGGGCTTGCCGCCGCTCTGGCCACCTCGCCCCGGCCGCGCAGCCGGCCTGCGGGCGGTGCTGTTGCCGCGGTGACCGATGTGGCCCAAACCTCAACCGCCCCCGCGGCGGCCGAGCTTGATCCCGCCGCGGTGCCCGCCGGCGCCAGCCTTGTGCAGCTGGGCGCCTTCGACGACCAGTCGGCGGCGCGCGGCGAGTGGACCCGCCTTTCGGGCAAGTTCCCCGATCTCTTGGCCGGCAAGTCGATGGTGGTGCAGGCCGCGCAATCGGGCGGGCGCACCTTCTACCGCCTGCGCGCCGCCGGCTTTGGCGGGCCCGAGGATGCACGCCAGTTCTGCGTGGCGCTGTTGTCGGGCAATGCCACCTGCATCCCGGTCACCCACAGATGAGCGTTACCGGCCGGATGGCGGCGGTCTTCGGCTGCGCCGGCCCCGTCCTTTTGCCGGAAGAGCGCGATTTCTTCCGTGCGGCCGATCCTTTGGGCTTCATCCTTTTTGCCCGCAATGTCGAAGACCCCGGCCAGCTTGCCCGCCTGACCGCCGATCTGCGCGACGCGGTCGGGCGCGACGCCCCGGTGATGATTGATCAGGAAGGCGGCCGCGTGCAGCGCATGCGCGCCCCCCACTGGCGCGAATGGGAGCCGCCGCTGGATACCGCCCTGCGGCTGGGCGCCGATGCGCCGCGCGCGCTGGCCCTGCGGGCGCGGCTGATCGCGACCGAGCTGCGCGCCGTGGGCATCGACTGCAACTGCGCCCCGGTGGCCGATATTGCCGGGCCGCTGACCCACCCGTTCCTGCGCAACCGCTGCTATGGCGAGGATGTGGCCAGCGTCACCCGCGCCGCGCGGGCGGTGGCGGATGCTTATCTGGCCGCCGGTGTGCTGCCGGTGATGAAGCACCTGCCGGGCCATGGCCGCGCCACGGCCGACAGCCATCAGCATCTGCCCACCGTCACCGCCAGCCGCGCCGAACTGGCGGAAACCGATTTTGCCCCCTTCGGCGCGCTGGCCGATCTGCCGATGGCGATGACGGCGCATATCGTCTTTACCGCCTATGACGACCAGCCCGCCACGCGGTCGCAAACCATGATCGGGGTGATCCGCGACCAGATCGGCTTTCAGGGCCTGCTTCTGACCGATGATCTGAACATGCAGGCCTTGTCGGGCACGCTGGGCCAGCGCGCCGCCGCCGCCCGCGCCGCCGGCTGCGACATCGCGCTGCACTGCAAGGGCGTTCTGGCCGAGATGGAAGAGGTGGCGGCGGAAGCCGGCGACATGGGCCCCGAAACCCTGGCCCGGGCGGGCAGGGCGCTGGCCCGACGCCAGCCCCCCGCAGCGGTTGACATCGCGGCGCTGGAGGCCGACCTTCGGGGCCTTCTGGCGGCGAGGGCGGATGGCTGAGACCCCACAGGACGACTGGCTGGACGCCGACCGCCTGCCCCCGGCAGAGCGGCTTCAGGCCGAGGCGCTGATCGTCGATGTCGAGGGCTATGAAGGCCCGCTGGACCTGCTTCTGACCCTGTCGCGCACCCAGAAGGTCGATCTGCGCCGCATCTCGGTCCTGCAACTGGCCGAACAATACCTGCGCTTCGTCGAAGAGGCCCGGGCGCTGCGTATCGAACTGGCGGCGGATTATCTGGTGATGGCGGCCTGGCTTGCCTTCCTGAAATCGCGCCTTCTGTTGCCGCCCGAACCCGGCGAAGACGGCCCCAGCGCCGAAGAGATGGCGGCGCATCTGGCCTTTCAGCTGGAACGGCTTCAGGCCATGCGCGAGGCTGCGGCGCAGCTGATGGCGCGCGACCAGCTGGGGCGCGACATCTTTGCGCGGGGTGCGCCCGAACGGCTGTCGGCGCGCACGAAGGTGACATGGGAGGCGACGCTGATCGACCTGATGCGCGCCTATGCCCGCATCCGCACCCGTGACGAATTTCGCCCCTATGCCTTTGACCGCCATGATGTTTTCACCATGGAACAGGCGCTTGACCGCATGCGCGGGCTCTTGGGCTATGCCGGCGACTGGGCCGATCTGATGCAGTTCCTGCCCGAAGGCTGGGATGCCAGCCCCGCGCGGCGCCGGTCTGCCACTGCCGCCCATTTCGCGGCGATCCTCGAACTGGCCAAGCGCGGGCAGGTGACCATCCGTCAGGGCGAAACCTTCGCCCCCATCCACATCCGCAAGACCGACGCATGACCGACAGCCCCGAACCGATCGAGAAGACCCTGTTCGAAGCGCCCCCCCTGGGCGAGCAGGAGCGGATGGTCGAGGCGATCCTTTTCGCCAGCGCCGAGCCCGTCACCCTGGCCACCCTGACCGAACGCATGCCCCATGGCTGCGACCCGGCCGAGGCGCTGGTCACCCTGCGCCGGCGGTATGAGGGGCGGGGGGTGAATATTGTCCGCGTCGGCGATGCCTGGGCCTTCCGCACCGCGGCCGATCTGGGCCATCTGATGCACAAGGAAGCGGTCGAGACACGAAAACTTTCCCGCGCGGCCATCGAAACTCTGGCGATCATCGCCTATCATCAGCCGGTGACCCGCGCCGAGATCGAGGAAATCCGCGGCGTGGCGGTCAGCCGCGGCACCATCGACCAGCTGCTCGAGATGGAATGGATCCGCCTTGGCCGCCGCCGCATGACGCCGGGCCGCCCGGTGACCTTCGTGGTCACGCAAGGGTTTCTGGACCATTTCGGTCTGGAATCCGCGCGCGACCTGCCGGGGATCAAGGAACTGCGCGCCGCGGGCCTGCTGGACAGCCGGCCCCTGCCGGGCAGCAGCGCGGCGCAGGACGAAGAAGAGGCCCAGACGGGCCAGAGCGAATTGTTCGAGGACTGACCATGGACCTGAACCGCATCATCAACATGATCGTGAACACCTTCGTCCGGCGTGCCGTGAACGGGGCGATCAACACCGGGATCGACTATGCCGCGCGCCGCGGCAAGGCGCCCGAAGACATGACGCCCGAGGAACGGGCGCAGGCGCAGGACGCGAAGAAGACCGCACAGCGTGCCCGCAAGATGCAGCGGGCCAGCCGCCGGCTGTTCTGATCGGGCGGGTTTCGACGGAAACCCCACTTTCTTCTGCCCCGGAGCAAAGCGTGAGCCACGCCCGGGCAATGCCCGACCGCCCCCTTGGGCGGGCATTCCGCACCGGCATCAAGACGCGCGGCGTTGGCTGTTCCTGAACCATAAATCAAGGGGCTCAGGCCTCGGCTGCCCACCCGGCGGCCGGGCCTTGCCCTGTCGTGCCGCCAATGGCCCGTAGGGTGCGTGCTTGCACGCACCCTGCCTGACGTTACCCCCGGCCGCG
>JACZKR010000114.1 GCA_014859945.1 Paracoccaceae bacterium
GTTTCCACCCGCCAGGGTTCGTGCAGAAGAAAGCCCGGATGGCTTTCGGCCAGCAGCCCCCGTTCCCGCAGCGCCGCTTTCACTGCGGTATCGCGGGCCTTGGCGGCGGGATCGTAGGCCCGCGTCCACATCACCCCCGCGGCGCCGGTTTCGGCGATCAGCGCGGCAAGCACATCTGCCGCCCGCCCCCGCCGCAGGATCAGCCGGCTGCCCCGCGCGGCAAGCGTCGCCCCGAAAGCATCGAGCGCCATGCCCAGCCGCATCCGGGCGGCGGCGCCGGGCGCTTCGGTCTGGTCATCCAGGATGAACACCGGGATCAGCGGCCGGCCGGTGGCCAGCGCCGCCTGCCACAGGGGCAGATCGGTCAGCCGCAGGTCGCGGCGGAACCACAGGATCAAAGGTTCTGTCATCACGTCCCTTTTCCTGTGATACGCCCCGCCCCGCGCGCCGGATCACGCGGGGCGGGAGGGAAAATTCGTCGGCGAAGAATTTTCGGTGGCGTTGCGGCCTGTTTGGCGCGGCGATCTGCCGACCGCCGCCCCCGGGGGGCGAAAATTCTTCGCCGAAGAATTTTCGGCGGCTCTACAGCGCCTTGTCCAGCGCCGTGATCAGCCGGGCGACCTCATCGGGGCTGGTGTAGTGGACAAGGCTCATCCGCAGCACGCCGCGTTTCAGGTCCACCCCCATCGCCTCCAGCGGGCGGACGGCATAGAAATCGCCGGCCCAGCAGGCGATGCCGTCGCGCCCCAGCGCCTCGGACACCGGTTCGGCCGGGCGGTCCAGCGCCACGGCGACGGTGGGCGCACGCGCGCCTGCCTCACGCGGCCCGATCAGCCGCAGGTCGTTGCGCCCCGCCAGATAGTCCAGAAGCGGCGCCACCGCCGCCACCTCGGCCGCGCGCATCAGGTCATGCACCCTGGCGTTGCGCGTCACCGGATCGGCGCCGGCGGCAAAATGGTGGTCATGCAGCGCGTCGATATAATCGGCCATCCCGGCGCAGGCGGCGATCTGGGCATGGTCCGGCCCGGCGGGGGTGAAGCGCTTGTAAAGGCTGCCCGCGTTGAACCAATGGCCCTGCGCCGGCAGTTCGGCGCCGAATTCGGCCCCGATCAGCATGATGCCCTGATGCGGCCCATAGGTCTTGTAGGCCGAGAACAGATAGACATCGGCGCCCAGACCCGGGAAATCCGGCAGGCCGTGGGGGGCGTAGCTGACGCCGTCCACCACCGTCCGCGCGCCGGCCGCCCGCGCCATGGCGCAGATCTCGGCCACCGGGTTGATCGCGGCCACCACGTTCGAGCAATGGGGGAAGCAGACCAGCTTCACGCGGCCATCGGCCAGCAGCGCCTTCAGCCCCGCCGGGTCCAAGAGGCCGGTCTGCGGGTCGATCTGCCATTCCCGCACCTCGACGCCCTCATCGGCCAGCCGCCGCCAGACGCCCGAATTCGCCTCGTGGTCCTGATTGGTCACCACGATGGCGGCGTCCTTGCCGCGCAGCCACAGCCGCACCGCATTGGCCAGAACGAAGGTATTGGCGCTGGTCGAAGGCCCGAAGGACAGTTCCGCCGCCGCGCAGCCCATCAGCGCCGAAAGCCGCGCCCGCGCCTCATCCATCTCGGCGCCGCCGGCCTGCGCGCCCGGATAGGGCCCGTAGGGCTGCACCTTGCGGTCGGTGTAGAAGCGGTGCAGCCGGTCCACCACCTGCCGGCACGGATAGCTGCCGCCGGCGTTTTCAAAGAAGGCATGGCCCGACAGCACCGGCGAGGCGAAGGCGGGAAACTGGTTGCGGACGAAAGTCAGGTCAAGCGTGGTCATCGGGCACCCCAAAGCGGTTCATCGGACGATCCGCCGAAATGCCCGACCTGCCGTCGGGTTCCCCCGGATCGTGGCAGGTCTTCCAGCCAGCCGGGCGCCGCCCGGCAGACCCCGGCACGGGCAGTCCGCCCCGGCGTCCCCCCATGGCTAGCCGGGCGGCGGGGGGCTGTAAAGCCCCCGGCTGCTGCATCGCTTTCAGGCAGGATTCCGCCGCGCACCGGCTGCCGGAAGGCGGGCGCGCACTTTTCCCCCGCGTCGCGGGCAGCAAGCCCTTGCATCCCCGCGCTCTTCCGCCATTCTGTTGCCGCACGCCAAGCGGTGACCGGAGGAAATCCGGCATCCGTGCCGCCGGATCAAGGGATGGGTCCGGCTTGACACCAGAGGAGCACCCATGACCCGCACCGCAATCTATCTGGCCAGCGCCGCCACTGCGCTTGCACTGTCTTCCGTCGCGGCCCGCGCCGCCGACCCCGAACTGCTTGTCTTCGACTGGGCCGGTTTCGAACAGCAGGCGCTGATCGAAAGCTATGTCGCCAAATACGGCGATCTGCCGACCTATTCCTTCTTCGGCGACGATGACGAGGCGTTCCAGAAAGTGTCCTCGGGCTTCAAGGCCGATGTCGCACACCCCTGCTCGCAGATGGTGTCGAAATACCGCGACGCCGGGCTGATCGAGCCCTGGGATGTCAGCCGCATTCCCGAATTCGCCAATATCAACGCCCGCTTCCTGAACTCCGAGATCTTCAAGGATGACGGCGGCGTCTGGTATATTCCGACCGACTACGCCTATACCGCCGTCGCCTACAACACCAAGGAAGTCCCGGCCGAGGATGTGGCCTCGCTTCAGGTGTTCAAGGACCCGAAATACGCCGGCCGCATCTCGCTGCCCGACAACACCGATGACGTGTGGTCGCTGGCCCTGTTGGCCACCGGCGTCACCGACTGGTCGAACGTGACGGACGAACAGTTCGCCGCCGCCGCCGCCTGGCTGCGCGAGGTGCATCCGAATGTCCGCGTCTATTGGTCGGACCCGTCGGAACTGTCGCAGATCATGGCCTCGGGCGAGGTTCTGGTGGCCTGGTCGTGGAACGACTCGATCGCGCTGATGCGTCAGGAAGGCTTTGACGTGGGCTTCCAGCGTCAGGCCAAGGAAGGCGCCTCGACCTGGTTCTGCGGCTATGTGAACTTCAAGGACGCGCCGGGCAGCGAAGACAAGGCCTATGACTTCATCAACGCCTGGCTGGATCAGGGCTCGGCCAAGGGGCTGCTGGACAACTTCGGCTATGCGGCGACCAATGATGCCGGCATGGCCAAGATCTCGGCCGAGGAACTGGTGGCGGCCGATGTCAGCCCCGTTGACGGCACGCTTCTGGCCCAGACCCCGATTGACCACGCGGTCCGCGCCAAGATGCTGGAAGAGTTCGAGCTGATCAAATCGGGCTTCTGATGCCCCTGCCGGACCGGCCCGCCCGGTCCGGCCCCCTTGCCGGGGTCTGTCATGTGGTATGAAACGACACCCCTTGCCCCCGGCCTCTGGCGGTTGACCGAACCCGCCGTCCACCCGTGGTTTCAGGCGAATTTCTACACGCTGGCCGGCCGCGATGCGGTGCTGCAGTTCGATTTCGGCTGCGGTCTGGCGCCGTTGCGGCCTGCCCTGCCCGATCTGCCCCCGGACCTGCCGGTGATCGCGGTGGCAAGCCATGCCCATGTCGATCACATCGGCAGCTTTCACGAATTTGCCGACCGGCGCGGCCATGCGGCCGAGGCGGCGGGATTTGCCGGCGATGAGGCGGTGACGCTGGCGGCGCTTCTGCGCAACGAGGTGCCCGGCCCCGCCTTCACCCGCCCGCCGGCGCCGGGCTTTGACCTGGCAGACTGGCGCCAGCCGCCTGCGCCGCTGACCGCGCCGCTGGACGAAGGCAAGGTGATAGACCTTGGCGACCGGCGGTTCACCGTGCTGCACCTGCCCGGCCATTCCCCCGGCTCGATCGCCTTGTTCGACGCATTCGACGGGCTGCTGCTGGCGGGCGATGCGGTCTATGACGACACGCTGCTGGATGACATTCCGGGCGCCTCGGTGCCGGATTACGTCGCCACGATGCAGCGGCTGGCGGGGTTCGACTGCCGGCTGTGCCTTGCCGGGCACGGCGCACCCTTCGACGGCCCCCGCCTGCGCCAGATCGCCCGGGGCTATCTTGCGGCCAAGGGCGCCTGAGCCCCGTTCGTAGGGTGGTGCCGGCACGCACCACGTGGCCAAGGTGCGTGTGAACACGCACCCTACGGATCCGTTCGACCGATCGGAAAGTTCTCCTCCCCCGCGCCGGTCTGACCCCGGCCATCGCC
>JACZKR010000015.1 GCA_014859945.1 Paracoccaceae bacterium
GCCGCGGCGGCCACCGGCGGCCTGGCTGGCGGCGGCGCTGGCTTCGGCAAAGGTCATGCCGCCTTCGACCGCTTCCAGCACCTTGGCAAAGCGGATCCACTCACCACCATTGGCATCGTGGTTCATCAGGAAGTTGGCGGCGCGGATCGCCTCCATCTCCTGCTGGCGCACGGGGTTCATGATGGCGCTGGTCATGCCCGCCCCGATCGCCATGGGCAGGAAGGCGCCGTTGATGCCGTGGCGGTGCGGCAGCCCGAACGAGATGTTCGAGGCGCCGCAGGTGGTGTTCACGCCCAGCTCTTCACGCAGACGGCGGACCAGCGCGAACACCTGTTGCCCGGCCGAAGCCATGGCGCCCACCGGCATCACCAGCGGATCGACCACGATGTCATGGGCCGGAATGCCGAAATCGGCGGCGCGTTCGACGATCTTCTTCGCCACGGCAAAGCGCACATCGGGGTCGGGCGAGATGCCGGTGTCGTCGTTGGAAATCGCCACGACCGGCACGTTGTATTTCTTGACCAGCGGCAGAACCAGTTCCAGTCGCTCTTCTTCCCCCGTCACCGAGTTCAGAAGCGGCCGCCCCTCACAGGCCATCAGGCCGGCTTCCAGCGCGCCGGGAACCGAACTGTCGATGCAGAGCGGCACGTCCACCGTCTGCTGCACGATCTCGATCAGCGCCTTCATCAAGGGCGGCTCGACGAAATTGTTGTCTGCATAGCGGGGGTCTTCGGCCATCTTGTTGGTAAAGACCGCGCCCGAGTTCACATCCAGCACCGTCGCCCCGCAGGCCACCTGCTCCAGCGCGTCCTTGATGACGGTTTCGTAATTGCCGGCCTCAAGCTCGGCCGCCAGTTTCTTGCGGCCGGTGGGGTTGATCCGCTCGCCGATGACGCAGAAGGGTTCATCGAAACCGATGATCACGGTTTTCGTTTTGGATTCCAGGACGGTGCGGGTCATTCTTCAGCCTTTTTCTTATGCGTTCGCGGGGCGGCCCGAAGCGCCGCCGTTGTCGGTGACCCATTGGGCATTGGTCTTGATGCCACCCAGCGGGAAGAAATGCACCTGTTCGATGCCGAAGCCGGGGTTGGCGGCCTTGTGCGCGGCCAGACCTTCCAGAACCTCGGTCGGCTCGTAGGGCAAGAGAAGCTTGGTCACGTCCATCGCGCGCTTCTGCAACACGCGCAGGCTGGGGCCCACGCCGCAGGCGATGGCGAACTTGATCAGGGTCTGCAGCTTGGCCGGGCCGGCGATGCCGATATGCACCGGCAGCTTCACGCCCTCGGCCTGAAGGCGGTTCACCCAGTCGATCACCGGCTGGGCTTCAAAGCAGAACTGCGTCGCCATGGCCATCTGCGCATCGGTGCGCTCGGCAAAGGCGGATTTCCAGCGCGCGGCCTCCATCACCATGCGGTCGGAGCCGTCGGGGTCGATGTCCTTGTTGCCTTCGGGGTGGCCGGCGACATGCAGGCGCTGGAACCCGTCAAAGGCGCCCGATTCCAGAAGCTGCATCGAGGTCGCAAAATCGCCCACCGGCTGCGCCACGCCGCCGGCCAGCAGCAGCCCCTGCTTCACGCCGGCATCCTTGTAACGCGCCACCCAGTCCTGCAGCGTGGCCTTGTCGCGGATGATGCGCGCGGGGAAATGCGGCATCACGTCATAGCCCTCGGCGCCGATGCGGCGGGCGGTGGCCACCATGTCCTCGATCGGCGTGCCGTCGATATGGGCGATGTAAACCCGGGTGCCCCTGGGCAGAAGCGCGCGGAAATCTTCGACCTTCTCGGCGGTGCGGGGCATCACCTCGATGGAATAGCCTTTCAGGAAGGCCTCAAGCGCGGCATTGCCGGGCTGGGCCGCTTCCTTGGTGTCCTTGCGGAAGAAACTCAGAGCCATCGCTTACTCCTTCGGGGTTGCCCAGCCTTCGGCGGCGATCAGCGCCTTCAGGCGGTCCGTGTCGAATTCGGCCTCAAGCCGGTCCGCCTCGGCACGGGCGATGGCGTCGGGATCGCCTTCGACCTCGTAGGGCGGCGCCTTGCGCCATTCGGCCAGATAGGAATCGGTGTCGCGCGCGCCGATCTTCATCGCGCAGCGGTCGATCGCCTGTTCAAAGCGTTCGCTCAGCTGCACCTTCGATCCGCGCCGCCCCTTGCCGACGATGACCTGGGCCGGAATGTCGCGCCAGCAGACAATCGTCACATCGGGCATTGGCTGATTCCCTCTTGCCGTTTGACCCCGTTCTAGTCGCCCGTCCGCGACAGGCAGGGTCGGTTTTCGACATGGGCCGTGTCGCTAGCGACCCACCCCGCAGCCCAATGCCACGAAGCGGGGGATTCGGGCCAGAGCCCGTGATCGGAGAAGTTTTCATGACTGTCATGAACATCTTTTGCGACATCGGTGCGTCAGCGCAGGGCAGGGCGCTTGCAAGCCCCCCCATGCGGCGTTACCTTTAACCCAACCACATATGGAGGGCGGCGATGACGCCCGAGCGTCCCAGGGGAGCGGACGCGAAACTGCTTGCGGTCGAGGCCCCCAAGGGGGTTTCCCGCCGGGCTGAGCCGTCTGCCCCCCACGAACAGCGGTCCGGGCGGCTTTATGCCGCCGTGGACCTTGGCACGAATTCGTGCCGCATGCTGATTGCCCAGCCCCGGGGCAGTCAGTTTCAGGTCGTGGACAGCTTTTCCAAGACGGTGCAGCTGGGCGCGGGGCTTGAGGCGTCGGGCCGCCTCAGCCGCGCCTCGATGGGCCGCACGATTCAGGCGCTGAAGATCTGCCAGAAGAAGATCGAGGGCCATGCCGTCGGCCGCATGCGCCTTGTCGCCACCGAAGCCTGCCGGCGGGCGCGCAACGGCAAGGATTTCATGCGCCAGATCCGCCGCGAAACCGGGCTGAACGTTGAAATCATCCCGGCCGAGGAAGAGGCGCGGCTGGCGGTGATTTCCTGCGCGCCCCTTGTCACCGCGCCGACCGAGCAGCTTCTGGTCGTCGATATCGGCGGGGGATCGACCGAGCTTGTGTGGATCGACCTGTCGGGCGTGGCGCCCGAAGACCGGTCGCGCGCCATCATGCGGCTGCACCGCGGCTTTCACGGCCAGCCCGTCGGCGGCGCGCGGGTGGTGGACTGGATCAGCGTTCCCCTTGGCGTGGCCACGCTGAAAGACCAGTTCGCCGATGTCGAAGATGACGGCGCGCGCTTTGCGCTGATGAGCTGGTTTTTCGAGGAAAATCTCGCCTCGTTCAGCCCCTACAACGCCCAGAACCCGCGTGAGGGGTTTCAGATCATCGGCACTTCGGGCACCGTTACCACGGTGGCGGCCAGTCACCTGAACCTGCGCCGCTATGACCGGACCAAGGTGGACGGGCTGCAGATGACCAGCGACCAGATCGACAGCGTGATCCGCGACTATCTGGCGCTTGGCCCCGAAGGGCGCCGCACCGATCCGCGCATCGGCCGCGACCGCCACACGCTGATCATGTCGGGCGCCGCAATCCTGCAGGCGCTGATGCGCATCTGGCCGACCGACCGCCTTTCGGTGGCCGACCGTGGCCTGCGCGAGGGGCTGCTTTATGCCCAGATGAGCGCCGATGGCGTTCTGGAAGACGGACCGAACCTATGACCGAGAAGAACACCTCTGGCCGTGGCCAGCGAGAGCTGCGCGTGCGGGTCAAGACCGCCAAGGGGCGCAAGCTGTCGTCCACGCTCTGGCTGGAACGCCAGCTAAACGATCCTTACGTCCAGCGCGCCAAGCGCGAAGGCTATCGCGGCCGCGCGGCCTACAAGATCCTTGAGCTGGATGACAAATACGGCTTCCTGAAACCCGGCGCCCGGGTGGTGGACCTGGGCTGCGCGCCGGGCGGCTGGTGCCAGGTGGCGGTGGTGCGGGTGAATGCGCTGGGGCAGAACCCGAAAAAGCCGGTCGGCACCGTGCTGGGCGTCGATCTGCAAGAGGTTGAGCCGATTGCCGGGGCCGAGATTCACCAGCTCGATTTTCTCGCCGACGATGCCGACGAAAAGGTGAAGACCTGGCTCGGCGGCCCCGCCGATGTGGTGATGAGCGACATGGCGGCGGCGGCCAGCGGCCACAAGGGCACCGACCACCTGCGGATCATCGCGCTGGTCGAAGCGGCGCTGGCCTTTGCCTTTGACGTGCTGGAAGACGGCGGCACCTTCGTGGCCAAGGTGTTGGCCGGCGGCGCCGAGAACGAGATGCAGACGCTTCTGAAGAAAAGCTTCCGCAAGGTGGCGAATGTGAAGCCCCCCGCCAGCCGCGCCGACAGTTCCGAGAAATTCGTGGTCGCCATGGGCTTTCGCGGCCGGGGCGGTCAGTCCGATCAGGATGACGACGCGGCATAGGGCCCGAATCCGCCGGTCCGGGGTTCGCTGGGCGGCAACAATCCGCCGGTGCGGAAACGCGAAAGGCGCCCCGCGGGGCGCCCGTTCGTTCAAATCTTTTTGATTTTGCGGGGGCTCAGCCGCCCCAGGTGCGGACCGGGCCGCAGTCCATATGGACGAAGTTCGACCGCGAATAGGTGCCCACGCCGCCGCCCGAACAGGCCTTGGCCGCACGCGCCATCTGCCCGACCGAGCGCGACTTCAGCCGCAGGTCGGCCGCCTGGCCCTTCATGTGCAGCGAGTTCTTGGCAACGCCCGACGACTTCGACCGCAGCATCGCATTGGTGGCCGGGCTGCGGTAGCCCGACAGAAGCATGTAAGGTTCGTTCACGTCCATCAGACGGTGGGCGGCCGCCATCACGTCGAAGTTGCGGGCATCCATCTTCAGCGTCTGGTCATTGCGCCAGTCACGCATGAAGTGATTGATTTCCTTCAGAACTTCGGGAATGTATTCGCCTTCGATCCAGTAGATCGTGTCGATGGATTCCCCGGTCCGCCCCGAATACATGCGGATCCGGCGCACATCGCCCGCACCACGCAGAAGCCCGAAAGCGTTGGAGTAGGTGGGGGCTGCGACAACCGCCGTAGCAGCGAAAATTCCCAGAATTCCCCGCCGCGAAATCACCGACTTGCCCGTATCTGCCATTCTAGCCTGTCCCGTAACTGGTCTTCGGCCACCTTGCGCGGCGGTTCTGCGCATCATCCCCAGATGCAGCGCCGTTATGACACGGAACGCCCCGGGACCAAAGCGCAGAAACGCCCCCGCGACTCACCCTGTGGGCAATCGGCAAAAAATTGCTGAATACGGGCTGGCAAGGTGGGGAATTCCGCACGCTCTTCGGCGGTGCCGGGCGGGCAACAATCGTGGCGGCGATGCCGCAGCGGGCGGGAAGGGGGCTTGCGGGCGG